>UQQU01000020.1 GCA_900543325.1 uncultured Clostridium sp.
CCTCCTAATCATTTGTTTTATTTAGTATGTCCTAAATAAACAAATTTAATTATTGCTGGGGGAAAACTTGAAAAAATGAGTTTGTAAAACCGCACCAAAACAAAGTTTTGGGGGTTATGCAATAAACTAAAGTACATATATAAGAGGAGGAATAGAAGTGAAAAAATTTATAGATGCAAAAGGTAAAGCTTGTCCAATGCCAGTTATAATGGCTAAAAAGGAAATAGATGCGGGAGTAAAGTTTTTTGAAATTGAAGTAGATAATAAAATTGCAGTTGAAAATTTAAAGAAGTTAGCAAATAGCCAAGGCTTTACAACTACAATTGAAGAAAATAATGGAAATTTTAAAGTTAACTTTTCAAATGGATGTGAAGAATGTGAAGAAGTCTTAGCTAAAGTTGAAGGTAAAAAGCCATTAGGGAATTGGTCTATATTTGTTAATAAAGAAATAATAGGTGCTGGTAATGAGGAGCTTGGACAATCTTTAATGAAAATGTTTCTTTATACTATTTCAGAAGGTGAGGATTTACCTAAGTCAATCTTATTTATGAATGGTGGAGTAAAAGTTCCAACACTAAATGAACAAGCAGTTGAACATTTAAAAGTTTTACAGGATAAAGGTGTAGAATTGTTAGTTTGTGGAGCTTGTCTTAATTTTTATGGATTAGAAGAAAAATTAGGGGTTGGCAAGATTAGTAATATGTATGATATAACTAATGCTATGAAAGAGTCTTTAAAAGTAATAACTATATAATTATTATAGTTAAATAGATTTTATAATATATAAGGTCACCATAATAGTTACAGCTATCTAGAATAATTGAGATGGCTGCAACTATTATGGTGACCTTATTTAATATAAATTATTTTATTATAATTGAATAATCTTTTTTATCAGTTACCTCACCAATGATTCTTGTCCAAGGATTATATAATTCCATACGAGAGATATATTCTAATGCATCTTTTTCTGGCATTGATAGTAAAAGTCCTCCAGAAGTTTGAGGATCTAAAAGGATGTCTTTCATTTCTTGAGAAATGTTATTAGAACATGTAAATAGATTTTTAAGATATTCTAAATTATTATACATTCCTTCAGGAATTATCCCCATTCTAGCATAGTCTAAAGCATCGCTAAGAATAGGAAGAGATTCAGTAAATATTTTAATAGTTTTATCACTACCACTTGCCATTTCATAGCTATGTCCAATTAAACTAAATCCAGTTATATCAGTGCAAGAATTAACATTTAAATTTTTTAACGAATCTTTTGCATACTTATTTAATGTTGTCATAACATTAGTTAGTTCTTTGATTTTTTCAGGTGATAATAATTCTGCTTTTGTAGCTGTATTTAAAATTCCTACACCAATAGGCTTAGTTAAAACAAGTACATCACCAGTTTTGGCATTACTATTTGTAAGAATTTCTTTTGGATGAGCAAAGCCAGTAACACAAAGCCCATATTTAGGAGTTGGATCGGCAATGGTATGTCCACCAGCAACAACAGCTCCAGCTTCTGCTATTTTACTGTATCCACCAGATAATATATCATGCATTAAAGATGGATCTAAACATGATGGAAAACATAGTAAATTCATAGCAACAGCAGGATCTCCACCCATAGCATAAATATCGCTAAGTGCATTTGTAGCAGCAATTTGTCCAAAAATGTAAGGATCGTCTACCATTGGTGGGAAAAAATCTACTGTTTGTATTGAAACTTTATCATCAGAAATTTTATATACACAGGCATCATCTTTTTTATCGAAGCCAACTAATAGATTTGAATTTTCAAATTTAGGTAAATTATTCAAAACAGAATCTAACACAGCTGGACCAATTTTTGCAGCACAACCAGAACTTTTAGTTAAAGATGTTAGTTTTATATTCTTATTCATATTATTTCCCCTCTACTATTAGAAATACTTATATATATGCGAATCAATAGTTGAAATTTTAATAAAAAAAGAAACATTGCAATAAAAATTAGTTAGAATGAAAGTATGAAAAAAGAAATCATTCTTAAACTAATTGAATTATATTGCTATGTTTCTGCTATCTATGATAGCAGATTAGCGTATTCAGTACAACGTTTTAGTAATAATTGTTCGCCTAAATTTACTGATCAGGAGATAATGACAATTTACTTATGGGCAACTTTACAAAAACAATATACTAAAAAAGATGTATATAAATACGCTATAAATCACTTAACTGAATATTTTCCTAATATTCCAAGTTATCAAGCCTTTAATAATAGACTTAATAACCTACATGAAGCCTTTAAAGAATTAACTTATATTTTAACATCTATTTTCAAAAATGAGTTTTCAGATGTTATTGAAAATATAGTTGACTCCTTTCCGATAGCGTTAGCTAAGGATAAAAGAGCTTATAAAGGAAAAGTTGCTAAGGAAATCTGTAATAAAGGTTATTGTGCAACTAAAGATTTTCACTATTACGGATGTAAGCTTCATGTAATTGCAAATGTGAGACCTAAAACTACACCTTATCCTGAATATGCATTGATAACAGAAGCATCAGTTCATGATTTAGAAGCAGTAAGAGAACTTTTTACTAGCTTTAGAAATAGAAAAATATATGCTGATAGAGCTTATGCTGATGCTCAATTGCAATCATTAGCTAAAGCTAATGGAACGGTTATTTTAACTCCATATAAACGAAAGCGTGGAGAAAAAATAGTGGATTCAGCTGATTCATTAGCATCAACCGCTATAAGTAGGATAAGGCAGCCAATTGAATCATTATTTAATCAAATTGATGAAAAAGTTAAATTACAAAATGCTTCAAAAGTAAGGTCACTTAATGGAATTCTTACTCACATTTGGGGTAAACTTTCAGCCTTTATGCTAGTATTCAGTAATACTTTTTACTTGTAATTTAAAATTATATATCTAATTTTAAATAAAAACTATTAGATATTTTCAGAATTTTAAAATTATTCAAATCTTGATTCACATATATATTAATAATTATAATAAGAAAATAACAAAAACAATAGTATAAATGATATAATAAAGAGATAAAGTTTTTAGAATAATAAATGGTTTAAGGGAGAGTTTTATTTATGAAGGGAAATATAGTTAGACAATATATAAATTCCATGGGAGATTTTTCTGGAGTTGTGAGCATCAAGGAAAATAAACATATTTTATTTGAAGAAGCATTTGGGTATGCGGATATTGCTAATGAAAGAAAGAATAATCTAAATACTAGATTTGGAATTGCTTCAGGTGCAAAATTATTAACGTCAATAGGAATATGTAAATTAGTAGAAGCGGGCAAGCTAAGTTTTGATGATTTATTAAAGAGTTTTGTAAACAATGACATTTATAGTGATGATATTACAATTAAACATTTATTAACTCATACAAGTGGCATACCTGATTATTTTGATGAAGAGGTAATGGATGATTTTAGTGAGTTATGGATAGAAAATCCTATGTATTTATTAAGACAACCAAGTGATTTTAAAAAATTATTATTTAAGGGAAAAATGAAGAGTAAGCCAGGAGAAAGTTTTTCTTATAATAATAGTGGATTTGTAGTTTTGGCTATGGTTATAGAAAAGGTAAGTAATATGACTTTTGTAGAATTTATTAAAAAATATATATTTGATGTACTAGATATGAATGCATCAGGATATTTTGCAATGGACATGCTACCAGAAAATTGTGCTAATGGATATATAAGAAATAATGATGGAAGCTTTAAAAGTAATATATATTCAATACCTGTTATAGGGGCTGGTGATGGTGGTGTATTTATAAATGCACATGATATGAGCAAATTATGGAATGGTTTATTAGGTTATAAGATATTAAATAAAGAAATAACAGAAGAAATGCTTATGCCACATGTTAATGTAGAGAATGAAATATATTATGGATATGGAATTTGGATGCAAAAAAAAGATAATGAAATATATAAATATTATATAACAGGCAGCGATCCAGGAGTAGATTTTAGATCTTCAATATATCCAAAGGAGAATTTAGAGGTAACAATATTAGCTAATAAAGAATTTGGAGCTTTTGATATAACTAAATTTGTTGAAGAAAATATATAAGTTTTAAATGTGTTGATTATTAATAATTTAAATATAAAAGTATAAGATGTAATATATTATAGAAATAATGTGGAGAACAATAGAAATTTAAATTATACTAGAGAAATTATTCCAAATATGATATAGATTATAAAGGAGTAAAATTTACAAAAGAAAGAAGGGGAAAAATAATGTTAATAAGTAAGGAAAAGAATTTTTATAAGTTAATTTTAAGTATTGCACTACCAATAGCATTTCAAAATTTGATAACCTTTGCTGTAAGTATGATTGATACAATGATGCTTGGTTCATTAGGAGAAGTACAATTATCAGCAGCTTCAATAAGTAATAATTTATTCTTTATTTTAACAATATTAATTTTTGGTCTAGCAGGTGGCTCAAATATATTAATATCTCAATATTGGGGGAAAGGTGATGTAAAGACAATACATAAAATACTTTCAATAATGTATAGAGCTTGCGTAATAATTGCAGCAATATTTATAGCTATTGCAACAATTTTTCCATCAGAGTTTATGAAAATTTATACTACAGATACAAGAGTTATTGAAGAAGGAACTGCATATTTAAGAGTTATAGCAATTGGATATATTTTCTATGCAATAACAAATTGTACTATAATGATGCTTCGTTCAGTAAAAACAGTTAAAATTTCATTAGTTGTGTATACTGCATCTTTAATAGTTAATGCATTTTTTAATTATATATTAATATTTGGTAAGTTTGGTGTACCAGCATTAGGAGTAAAAGGAGCAGCTATTGCAACAGTTATAGCAAGAATAACAGAGCTTGCTATAGTACTGATTTTTATGATTAAGTATGAAAATAAGATATGCTTAAAGATAAGTCATTTATTTAAAGTGGACAAATTGATATTAAAAGACTTTTTATCTAATTGTACACCGGTATTATTTAATGAATTTTTATGGTCAACAGGTTCAACTATGATTTCTATAATATTAGGAAGGCTTGGAACAGAAACTGTTGCAGCAAACAGTATAAGTAATGTTGTATTTCAGTTTGTAACTGTATTTATATTTGGACTTTCAAATGCTACAGCAGTAATAATAGGAAATACAATAGGTGAAGGTAAAAATGAAAAAGCTAAGGAATACTCACGTACTGTTGGTGTACTAAGTATTATTATGGGAATTATGGCAGCAGGAGTGATTTTAGTAATAAGGCCTATTGTAGTAGATTTTTATAATGTATCACAAACAACTAAAGATATTGCCATTCAAATCATGAGCTCTATGTCAATTATAGTAGTATTCCAAAGTTTTGGTGTTACTTTAATGATGGGTGTTTTACGAGGTGGTGGAGATGCTAAGTTTGTACTAGTAAATGATATTATATTCTTATGGCTTGTGGCAATTCCATTTGGATTCTTAACTGCATTTGTATTAAACTGGCCAATTGCAGCAGTATTTTTTGTTGTAAAAAGTGACGAGATTATTAAATCAATAATTGCATCTATAAGGGTGTTAAGTGGAAAATGGGTAAGAAATGTTACAAGAGATTTTCAATTAGAAGAAGCATAAGTTGGATTTAACTCATATAATTGCCAGTATTCTTTTAGTCTATTAAAGACAAACTATATATAACTTTTGTTAAAGTTGTATATTAGTAAAAAGAGGTGAAAAGAGTTTGGCTAAAAATAGAAATGAAAAAAAGCCTAAACAGAATAAAAAGGCTAAAACAAAAATAGTTAATAATGATGAAGCACAATAATTAATTGTATAGAAATAGGATTCGCTTTGTATTAAGTGAATCCTATTTTTGTAATAATATATAATATACCTAAAGTATTATTTATTTAAGCTTTGTGGTAAAATTATAAAAAACTTTAGAAGGATAAAGGAGAAGGAAAAATGGATTGGTATTGTGCTGTATGGAATAGTGATAGCGTAAGTAGTGCAGTTGGAGCACAAGTTTTATATGAAATGCTTTGTGAAGGTGATACTTCACTTGTTGGAGATATAGATTTAATTGATGATTTTTATGAAGATTTAAATTCTAAAAAATTTAATATTGAAATAAATAAAGGTAAAGGTTTTTTAATAATTGGATGTGGCTTTCAGGATGCAGAGTATTTAAATCATGTAATTCCTCAAATTGCAAAAACACATGGATTATCATATTTTGAACCACAAAATATGACTTATATATTTTAAAAATTTTAAATTAAAAATAGTTATTATATAAATTAAGATAAAATACTATCATCATAAGAGCAATGTGATAGTATTTTATCTTTTTTAGAAAAAGAAACTTTTGGAATCTTTCTCTTAATTATAGTATGACAACATTACTAGAGAAAAATACATAAAAAATTAAATAATTTTAAAATAAAATAAAGAAAAATAATATAAACTATAAATATTATAATATGAAGAGATGATTCAGAAAGGCAATATATTTATGGAAGAAGTAAAGAAAAGTACTATAAGAGGGAAAGAGGATAAAGATGAACGGTTCTTTTCAAGTAAAGAAATAGAAAGATTAAAGTATACGCAAGAAGAGGTAGTATGGCTACTTAATAGAAATTATCCCATTAGTAATATTATTGACTTTGTTGGAGGAAGACATCAATTTTCTTCAAGACAACGTATGGCTCTTAGAAGAGCAAGTTGCTCAAGTAGGGATTTGAAAATAAGAAGAGACAAGGAAATCAGTATTTATGATTTGGAAGGTAAGACACTTAATATAGATACATTTAATTTTATTATTTCCCTTGAAGTTGCTTTATCTAAAGGGGTATTGATAAATTGTATGGATGGAGCAATAAGAGATTTAGCAGGACTTAGGGGAACATATAGATTAATTGATAAAACTTATACAGCTTTAGAGATTTTAGGTAATATATTTAAAAGGCTAAAAATTAAAGGGGTTAATTTTTATATTGATTCGCCTGTTTCTAATTCAGGAAAGCTTAAAACTGCAATTTTTGAAGTTGCAGATAAGTGGGATATTGATGTTAATGTAGAAATTGTACCTAATCCAGATGTTATTCTTGAGAAAAGCAATTATGTTGTTTCTAGTGATTCTATTATTTTAGATAGGTGTGATGGATGGATTAATTTAGTTAAGTATATTATAGATAATGAGATTAATGATTATTGGATTATTGATTTAGGAAAAAAATAAATATATTATAGAAGATTAAACTATACCCCAATAGAAAAAATATTTCTATTGGGGTATTTTAATATTATCTATTTAAATATTCTTCCATTATTGCTTTAACCTTTGGAATAGGAATACTACTACCACCTCTATCTTTTACATCTTCTATTATCATGGCTACAGAAAGTTTAGAACTAGTTGTATCAACAGCTACAAACCATCCATTTTCAGTTCCAGTAGTATCATCTTGAGATGTTTTTATTTCAGCAGTTCCAGTTTTAGCAGCTATATTATATCCAGTAATTTGAGCTTCATGAGCAGCGCCATCAGCGTCATTAACCATTGCAGAAAAATCTTCTATTAATGTAGATAAATATTCAGATTTAATTGCTGACTCCTTCCAAATAGTCGCAGAACTATCAGAAGTTAAAACTAATCTTGGAGTCATAATATTACCATCATTAGCTAAAGCGCTATAAGCTAATGCCATATTTAAAGGGGTTACCATTAATTCACCTTGTCCATATCCCGTATCTGCCAATAATATTTCACTGTCTAAATTCCCGTTATTAGAAATACTAGATGTAGTCATAGGATATTCAAATGGAATCTCTTCACCTATACCAAATCCGTTAAGTCCATTAATTAAGTTTTTACTACCAATTTTTAATGCTAATTGAGCAAAGTATATATTATCTGAATATTTAGCGGCTTCTCTAAGGGTCATTGGAGTAGTGGTATTATGAACCCTAGTAATATTATAATTTCCCCAACTTGAATCCTTTTGCCAAGTTAAACCATCAATAGTAACAGTTTCATCAGCATCTAATACTCCAGTATTAAGTCCTATTGAAGCAGTTATAAGCTTCATAGTTGATCCAGGAGCATATGTTTTACTAAATCTATTAATTTGATCTGTATAATCATTTGCTTCTCTTTCAGCAGATTTAGTTTTTGTAACATATGTTGTAAATATGTTTGAATCATAGGATGGAGCACTAACTAAAGCTAATACTTCACCAGTTTTAGGGTCAACAGCTGTAACAGCACCTTTTTCTCCATTTAATTGTGCATAAGAATTATTTTGTAATGTTGAATCAATAGTAAGTTTAACATCAGTACCATTTACAACTTCTTTTTTTAGAATTGAAATTTCTTCATTATTTCTACTAAGATAAATTTCAGCACCATCTTCACCACGTAATGTATCTTCATAAACTTGTTCAATCCCAGCTTTACCAATTATACTAGTTTGGGTATAACCTTTATCACCTTTTGATTCTAATTCTTCAGCAGTAATGGCGCCAACATATCCAATTAATCTTCCAAAGGCTTCTCCACCATTATAAACTCTAGATGTTTTTTCGTTAATAATTATGCCTTCATCATCTCTATTAATTAAAGTTGTAAGTTTTTCATCACTTGAAAGTATATCAACTATTGGAACGAAATATTCTGGATTTGAGTTTGAATTTAATTTATTTATAATAGTATCTTCACTTATATCTAAGGTATTTGCAAGTTCAGTTATTTTAGCATCACGATTTTCAGTATCAAATTTAGAAGGATGTATTCCAACAACAGAGATTATCCCATCTTCTGCTAGAATATTATCATTTCTATCAAGTATTTTTCCTCTAGTATGACTAAAGTTTCTAACATAAACTTTATCTCCTTCAATCATATTAGGAAATAATAAACTTTCATCCCAATTAATAAGGTATTCCTTATCCACCTTGTAAATATTTACTTTGTAATCAGTTATGTTTAATTCTCCAGCAACAGTATTACCTTTTAAAGAAAATGGGACAGTGTAATAATCTTTATTTTTTATAATGTCACCAGAAATTTCAATTTCTAAATCTTTTAAATCTATTGCTGAATATATATTTGTATATCTATTTACAAAAGTTTCTTCATCAATATATTCTTTAGAGCTATCAGTTAACATAGAATACATTCCTGAAAAATCGCTATTAATCCATTTTTCTTTAAATGTATTAAATGTTTCTTCATATTTATTAATTTTTGAACAGGAAACTGAAATAACTATTATAATTAATAGTGAAAATAGTAGTGTATTTTTAAAGCCTTTCATATAAACCTCCTTAAATATCATATTATAGATTATTATACTATATTCATGGTAAATAATCCAATAATATAGAGAAATAAAAAGAATATTAAAATAGTAGAAGTTAATAACATAAATAAGATAGTAGTTCAAAGCTAAAAATACATAAGTTAAAGCTTTGTTAGTTGTTTGTAGAAAAGTGTGATATAATAAGTAGAAAATCTTAAAGAAAAAGGAGAAAATATGAGCAAAATTTTAGTATTGGCAGAGAAGCCATCAGTAGGTAGAGATTTAGCAAAAGTTTTAAAGTGCAATAATAATAAAGGTTCATATATAGAAGGAAGTAAATATATAGTAACTTGGGCTATGGGGCATTTAGTAGGACTTATGGATCCAGAAGGGTATGATAATAAATATAAAGAGTGGAAGATGGAAACACTTCCAATGTTACCTAAGCATATGAAGCTAGTTGTATTAAAGAAAACAGGTAAGCAATTTAATGAAGTTAAAAAGCTTATGAATAGGGATGATGTTAGCGAAATAGTTATTGCAACAGATGCTGGAAGAGAAGGTGAACTTGTTGCAAGATGGACTATAGAAAAGGCTGGTGTAAAGAAACCTCTTAAGAGATTATGGATTTCATCACAAACAGATAAAGCTATTTTAGATGGATTTAAAAATTTAAAAGATGGAAAAGAGTATGAAAATCTTTATAGAGCAGCAGTTTGTAGAGCAGAAGCAGATTGGCTTGTTGGTCTTAATGTAACTAGAGCACTAACATGCAAATATAATGCTCAGTTATCAGCAGGTAGAGTTCAATCGCCAACACTTGCAATGATAGTTCAAAGAGAGGAGGAAATTAAAAACTTTAAACCAAAGACATATTATACAATAAATGTAAAAACAAAAGGATATAATTTATCTTGGATAAATAACGATAATAATAGTAGAGTTTTTGATGAAGAATTTGCAAATAAAATTGTTTCTAAAATAAAGGGATCAGAAGGAGAAATAGTTAATATTAATTCTACTAATAAAAAGAAGTTTTCACCAGCCCTTTATGATTTAACAGAACTTCAAAGAGATGCAAATAAGATTTTTGGATATTCAGCCAAACAAACATTAAATATAATGCAAAGACTTTATGAAAATCATAAAGTATTAACTTATCCTAGAACAGATTCAAGATATATATCTACTGATATTGTAGCAACTATTCCAGATAGACTTAAAGCAATTGCGATAGGTGAATATAGAAGTGCTGCAGATGGATTATTAAAAACAAAGATAAATGCTCATAAAGGCTTTGTAGATAATTCAAAGGTAAGTGACCATCATGCAATAATTCCAACTGAAGAAAAACCTAATCTTTCAAATTTTACTTCTGAAGAAAGAAAAATTTATGATTTAGTAGTAAAAAGATTTTTAAGTGTAATGCTTCCTCCATTTGAATATGTTCAAACAACTATAGAGGCAAAAGTAAATGAGGAAAGATTTATAGCAAAAGGTAAAATAGTTATATCTAAGGGGTGGAAAAAGCTTTATGATAAATTAGAAGAAGATTCATTAGAAGATGATATTCAAGAACAGATATTACCTAATGTTAATAAAGGAGATAAGTTTATTGTTGAAAATGTTTCTTTAAATAAGGGAGAAACTAAACCACCATCAAGATTTAATGAGGGTACTTTATTATCTGCAATGGAAAATCCCCATAAATATATTAATGTAGGAAAAGATGCAGCTAAAACTTTAGGTGAAACTGGAGGGTTAGGTACAGTTGCTACTAGAGCAGATATCATAGAAAAATTATTTAATTCTTTTGTTATAGAAAAGAAAGGAAAAGAAATTTTACCTACATCAAAAGGAAAACAACTTATAGATTTAGTTCCTAAGGAGTTAAAGTCACCATTATTAACTGCTAAATGGGAAAGTCAATTAGATGAAATAGCAAAAGGAAAGAGGGATTGGAATAGTTTTATTAAAGAGATGAAAAATTATTCTGTTGCTCTTGTAGAAGATGTAAAGGGCGCAAATAGTAAATTTGTTCATGACAATAAAACAGGAAAGAAGTGTCCTAATTGTGGTAAATATCTTTTAGAAGTTAAAGGTAAGAACGGAACAATTAATGTATGTCAAGATAGAGAGTGTGGATATAGGGAAAGTATTGCTAGAGTTACAAATGCAAGATGTCCTGAGTGTAAGAAAAGGTTAGAACTTAGAGGCAAAGGTGAAGGTAAGATTTATGTTTGTACTGGTCTTAATTGTAACTTTAGAGAAAAAGCATCTGTATTTGAAAAAAGATTTGATAAAAAAGGAAAAGTTGATAAGAGAGAGACACAAAGAATAATGAGAAAGATGCAAAAAGAAGCTGAGGAAGTAAATGATAATCCATTTGCAGAACTTTTGAAAGATTTTAAATAGTATCTATAATAAAGGCGAAGTGATAGAATATAAAGTTAAAATATCTTTTCACTTCGTCCTTATTTTGAAGGAAGCTACAAATTTTTTTATTAATTTTTAACTGAGAGAATATTAAATGAATAATATGTAAAAATAAATGTAAAAAATGGATAATATATTAATCTTACTTGATATTGAAAAATATACATAATATAATTAATGTGAGATAAAAAGTACAGAAGGGGGAAAAACATGAAAAAAGGACGAACAAAAGTTAGAAGCGCTATATTATTTATTCTAACCTTAGTTGTTATAGTTGCATTTGCTTATGCTGGTGGCAGAGGCGTTGAAGTAGCGGGATGGGAATTTAAATCATTCAATAAAGCTATTACTAAGGGACTTGACTTACAAGGTGGAGTTTCTGTATTGATGGAGATACAAGATGAGAATGTGACAAAAGATGACTTGGAAAAGACAAGACAACTTATTGATTTAAGAGTTAATAAGTTAGGTGTTGCTGAAACAACAGTAACAGTAGAAGGAGACAGAAGAATTAGAGTTGAAATTCCGGGAGAATATGATTCTAAGGAGTTAGTTGATAGTTTATCTAAAACTGGTAACTTAACATTTAAAGATGCTGATGGAAATGAAGTTTTAAATGGTTCAGATGTTGCAGAAGCAAGTGTAGTTATTAATAGTAATAGCAATGAGCCGGTAGTATCATTAAAGCTTACAGATGAAGGTACTACAAAATTTGCAGAAGCAACTGAAGCGAATCTTAATAAAAAGATTTCAATTTATATGGATGATGAAGAAATATCAAGTCCAAAAGTAAATGCTATTATAACTGACGGTAATGCTATTATAGAAGGTAGTGGTAGTTTAGATGAAGCTAAGAATTTAGCTGGTTTAATTAATGCAGGAGCACTACCTGTAACTGTTAAAGCTATACAAATAGAAAATGTTGGAGCTCAATTAGGGGCTGAAGCACTTCCAAATGCAGTAAAAGCAGGACTTATAGGAATTGCTGTTATATTTGTATTTATGATTCTTTATTATAGAATACCAGGAGTTATTGCAAGTATAGCATTAACTTTATATGTATGCCTAGTCTTACTAGTATTTGTTGAGGCAGATGTTGCATTAACACTTCCAGGTATTGCTGCATTCCTTTTAACTGTTGGTATGGCGGTTGATGCAAATGTACTTATATTTGAAAGAGTTAGAGAAGAATTAAAGAATGGAATGTCTGTAAAGGCAGCTGTAGATAAAGGATTTAATAATGCATTATCTTCAATTATTGACTCAAATGTAACTACTATTATTGCTGCACTTGTACTTTATTTTATAGGTACAGGTAGTGTTAAAGGATTTGCTGTAACATTAATGATAGGTATAGTGGTAAGTATGTTTACAGCTGTAGTTGTTACTAAAACATTAATGAAGTGGGCTGTTAATATGGGAATGTTAAAATCTAATTGGCAGTTTAGAGTAAAGAGGGGGTAATGAGATGTTTAAGGTAATAGAAAAGACAAAGATTTGGTTTTCAATATCCCTAGCAATTATATTAGTTGGTATAGTTTTAATGGCAACTAGAGGATTAAATTTTGGTATTGACTTTAAAGGTGGTACTAAAATAGTTGTTGATTTTGGAGATAGTTTTGATAAGGTAGAAGCTGATGGAATAGTAAAGGAGTATGCATCTGATGCAGTAACAAAAACTGTAGAAAGCACTCAATATGAAATTAAGTCAAAGGACTTAGATGAAACTAAAACATCAGAATTATTTAATGCATTAAAGGAAAAATATTCCCTAGAGGATTCTGCTTTAATTTCACAAAGTCAAATAGGGCCATCAGTTGGGAAAGAGTTAACAAGAAATGCTATTGTTTCAGTATTAGTAGCTTGTGTAGCGATGCTAATTTATATAGCAATAAGATTTGAATTTAATTTTGGTATAGCTGCAATAACTGCTTTAGTGCATGATGTTTTAATAACTTTAGCGTTTTATGCAATATTTAATATTTCAATAAATAATTCATTTATAGCTGCAATGTTAACAATTGTAGGATATTCAATTAATGATACTATTGTTATTTTTGATAGAATAAGAGAAAGTAGCCGTAGCATGAGAAGAAGTACTCCAACTGAAATAGCAAATGTAAGTATTAATAAAACTTTAGCTAGATCTATAAATACTTCATTAACTACTTTAATAATTATTGGAGCAGTTAATATATTTGTACCAACAGTTAGAGAATTCTCATTCCCATTATTAATAGGTATTGCTGCTGGAGCTTATTCATCAATCTTCATAGCATCACCAGTTTGGGTATTATTACAAAAGAGAAAAATAAAAAACAAAAAGGTAAAAGCAGCGTAATATTATATAAGATTAAAGAAGTGGTAAGAAATTACCACTTCTTTTTGTATATTATATCCAAAAAAAGATAAAATAAGTGGACATAATTCTCAAAATAGATATTTTTACAGGATAACTTGCTGTGAAATGCAGAAAACATTTGTATTATATCAATTTATCTATTATAATATAAATGTTTTCTTATTATTGTGGAGGAGTTTATCATGCGTAAGTTTTGGGAAAGTATATATAGTCCTAATTACATAACTGGATATAATCCCTTTATACTTAAAGATATGAATAAAGCAATAGAACGTATGGTATCAGCAATTAATAATAGAAAAAAAATTGTTGTTTATGGGATACCAAATGTAGATGGATTATGTGCTATTTCATCCCTTATATTGGTTTTGAAATATTTAAATGCCGATATTGAATACGTAGTCCATGATGATTCTTCAAGTAAATCTAAAATTTCATCTAAAGATATAATAAACAATGTTCATTTTTTAGGTGGAGAATTACTTATAGCTTTAGGAATAGATTTAAAGTCAGAAGAAGAAGAAAAGCTTTGTAAAAATCTTGGGATAGATTTGATAGTTATAGAAAATAGAGACGTAAATTATGATTATGAGTACATATACATAAACCCTAACCAAAAAGGGTGTCAATATAGATACAAAAATTTATCGATAAGTGGATTAACATTTAAGCTAATGCAAGCAATAGCAATTTACTATAATGTTAAAAGTATAAATAAGTATCTAGATTTAATATTAATAGGTGAAAAGTCTACTAAATCACTTAAAAAGGGTGAGAATAGTGTTTTTATAAAAGAAGGTATGAGGTTTTTAGTTAATACAAATAATCATGGATTAAGGTCTATTATGGATGCTTATAATATGATTAATATAAATGAAGATAGTGTTGATAAAATTATAGATGTTATTACTCCAACTATTAATGTTGTAACTATGACAGATAACGCTAGAATCATAATTGAATTGTTAACAACAAATAGAAAAGAAAGAGCAGAACAAATAACAAAGTATTTAAATAAGTCTAAAGAAAATGTATAATATAATTACATAGAAATTTGACTATAATGAATACAAGAATAAGTTGATATGGAGGATTTGTTATGGATCTAAAAAAAAGCATAAGAATAGTGGAAGATTTTCCAAAGAAGGGAATTAGTTTTAAAGACATCACTACTTTAATAGCGGATGGAGAAGCTTTTAAATATTCAATAGATGCAATGGCTGAACATCTTAAAGATAAAAATGTGGATGTTATATTAGGGCCTGAAGCAAGAGGATTTATTTTTGGAGTACCTGTTGCATATGCTTTAGGAGTTGGATTTGTACCAGTTAGAAAAAAAGGGAAATTACCTTTTGAAACAGTATCAGTTAGTTATGATTTAGAATACGGTACAGATGTATTAGAAATTCATAAAGATGCAATTAAGAAGGGGCAAAGAGTAGCAATAGTTGATGATTTACTTGCTACAGGAGGAACTATTGAAGCTGTAACTAGACTTGTAGAAGCTGCAGGTGGAGAGGTTGTTGCTTTAGATTTTGCAATTGAGTTAACTGAGTTAAAAGGAAGAGATAAATTAAAAGGATATGAAGTAATGTCACTTGTTCAATACGATATTTAATTTATTGAAATACCTTAAATTTTAATATATAATTAGTGTAAAGGTGGCTGGTTGATTTAACCAGCCATTGATTTTAATTTAAATTATGTAAAAAGTATAATATTAGAAATTTTTAAAGGGAGGATTTGAATGGTTGATGCATTGATACAAAAAATAAAGGAAAATTGCACAAATGTTGATTTAAATGTTGTAAATAAAGCATTTAATTTAGCTTTTGAAGCTCATAAGGAACAAAAAAGAGAATCTGGAGAACCTTATATAATTCACCCTATTGATGTAGCTATAATTTTGGCTGAATTAGGTATGGATACAAGTACCATAGTTGCAGGCTTACTCCATGATGTTATAGAAGACACTGACTATACATATGAAGATATTAAAAATATTTTTAATGAAGAAATAGCTAATTTAGTTAGTGGAGTTACTAAAATTACTAAAATGGAGTATAAATCTAAAGAAGAACAACAGGCAGATAATTTTAGAAAAATGTTATTGGCTATGGCTAATGATATAAGAGTAATTATAATTAAATTAGCAGATAGATTACATAATATGAGAACATTAAAATATATGCCTAAGGAAAAACAAAAAAGAATTTCTAAGGAAACTTTAGACATATATGCACCTCTTGCACATAGATTAGGTATTTCTAAAGTAAAATGGGAACTAGAAGATTTATGCTTTAGATATTTACACGAGGAAGAATATTATGATTTAGTAAATCAAATAGCAGAAAAGAGAGTAGAACGAGAAATTTATATTGCAAAAATAATTGAAGATTTATATGGAAAGCTTGAAGAAGCTGGAATAGATTCAGATATAGATGGGCGTCCGAAGCATTTTTATAGCATTTATAGAAAAATGGTTACTAAGAATAAGAGTATAGAACAAATATTTGACTTAACTGCTATAAGAATACTTGTTAATTCTGTTAAAGATTGTTATGAAGTATTGGGGATAGTTCATACTATATATAAGCCAATACCAGGAAGATTTAAAGATTATATTGCAATGCCGAAACCAAATATGTATCAATCTCTGCATACAACAGTTATAGGTCCACAAGGAAAGACATTTGAAATTCAAATAAGAACTTTTGAAATGCATAAAACAGCAGAATATGGTATAGCTGCGCACTGGAAGTATAAAGAGGGCGATACTTCAGATAGTAAAGAAAAGAGTTTTGAAAATAAGTTAGTATGGCTTAGAGATATGCTTGAATGGCAAAAGGAAACTTCTGATGCACAAGAGTTTATGGAAGGGTTTAAGATTAATCTTTTCACAGATGAGATTTTCTTATTTACACCAAAGGGTGTAGTTATAGACTTGCCAAATGGAGCAACACCTATAGACTTTGCTTATAGAATACATACGGATATTGGTAACAAATGTGTTGGAGCTAAGGTTAATGGCAAAATAGTACCACTTGACTATCAACTTAAAACTGGGCAAATAGTAGAAATTTTAACATCTAATAGCTCTAAGGGACCTAATATGGATTGGCTTAACATTGCTAAAAGTAATCAAGCAAAAAGCAAAATAAGAGCATGGTTTAAGAAAGCTAAGAAAGAAGAGAATATTACAAAAGGAAAAGAAGTTTTTGAAAGAGAGTTAAAGAAACAAGGAGTTCATTATGCAGATATTGCTAAGGGCGAAAGTTATGATAAACTTATAAAAAGATATAATATAAATTGTATGGATGATTTATATGCTTTAGTAGGTCTTGGAGCTATAGTAGCATCTTCCTTTATTTGTAAGTTAAAAGAAGAAAATCTATCTAAAGATGAAAAGGCTAAGGAAGAAAGTTTAAGCAAGGCTATTGAAGGGAATATTTTAAAGACTGAAAAAAGAAAAAAAGAAAATAATTATGGAGTTACAGTTAGAGGTGAAGATAACTTAATGGTTAGGTTTGCTAAATGCTGTAATCCAGTTCCTGGTGATAATATTTTAGGATATATAACAAAAGGCCGTGGAGTATCAATTCATAGAAAAGATTGTAGTAATTTAAAAACCTTAATTGAAGAGGATCCACAAAAGGTAGTTGATGTAGCTTGGGGAACTGCTAAGGGTGTAGCTTATATGGCAGAGATTCAGGTTAAAGCTGAAGATAGATCAGGTGTACTTTCTGATGTAATGAATGTTATAATGGAAAGTAAGTTACCTCTAAATGCGTTAAATGCTAAAAGTGCAAAGAGTAGCTTAGCATATATAAATATAAAGGTTAAAATAGATACAATAGAACAACTAAAAGAGTTAATGAGAAAAATAAGAAAGTTAACTGGTGTTATGGATGTTTATAGAATGAATAATTAAAAGAAACTCCTACTCCTAAGGTTTAAGGAGTAAGTTTAACTTAACAATATGAAATTTGGAGTTTCACTTAGAGGATGGTATAAATGAGAGCAGTAGTACAAAGAGTAACATATTCTAGCGTTGAAGTTAATGGTGAAATTGTAGGTGAAATCAATAAAGGATTTAATGTACTTTTAGGTATTTCAAAAGAAGATACTGAAGAAGATATGAAGTATATTAAAGATAAAATAATTAATCTTAGAGTATTTAGTGATGAAAATGATAAAATGAATTTATCTTTATTAGATATCCAAGGAGAAGTATTATTAATTTCACAATTTACACTATATGGTGATGCAAGAAAAGGCAGAAGACCTAATTTTATGAACGCTTTAGGTGGCGAAGAAGCTAAGAAATTTTATGATAAATTTATTGAAATGATGAAAGAAACAGGATTAAAAGTTCAAACAGGAATCTTTGGTGCTGATATGAAAGTTGATATTAAAAATGATGGACCTGTTACAATACTTTTAGATAGCAGTAGAAATTTTTAAATAGAAATAGTAAATGAGGTGAATTTATGATAATAAAAACATATCCTATAGGCATTTATGAAGAAAATATCTATGTTTTAGTAGATGAAAAATCAAAAGATGCTTGTATAGTAGATCCAGGAGGAAATGGTGATTTATTAATTAAAAATATTGAAGAATTAGGCTGTAATATTAAATATATTTTACTAACTCATGGACATTTTGATCATGTAGAAGCTTTAAGTGAAGTAGTTGAAAGATTTAAGGCACCTGTATATATGAATGAAAATGAAGTTAATTTTATGAAAACAGATAAAACTGTTTTTGGAAATATTCCAAAGGAATATAATCTTATAAAAGATGGAGATACTTTGCCTTTTGCTGATGGTATTATAAAATGTATTCATACTCCAGGACATACTAAAGGTGGAATGTGTTATTTATATAAAGATGCTATATTTACTGGAGATACTTTATTTAAAGGCTCTGTAGGTAGAAGTGATTTTATAGGTGGAGATTTTAATGAATTAATAAATTCAATAAAGACAAAATTGATGATTTTAGATAATGATATAAAAGTATATCCAGGTCATATGGAATCATCAAGCATTGGATATGAAAAACTAAGGAATCCATTTTTACAAGATGAATTTGAGATTTTTTAATAAAAGGAGAAATCATGGAAATAAAAATTAAATTAAACGACATGAAGTATAGATATGACGTATATCAAATGTTTAATATTTATTTTCCATTAGATGAAATTAAATTTTTAGATGATGGAGATTATATTGTTAATATTTTAGATAATAAAGTAGAGTTTATTAATAGTGATTATTACAAAGAAACTGAAATATCTGAAAATATTAAAGAAGACATTAAGAGATTAGTATTTTCTTCATTAAAAGATATTACAAAAGAAGAATATCCATGGGGAATTTTAGTTGGTATTAGACCATCTAAAATTGCACTTAAGTATTTAGAAGAAGGAAAAACAGAAGAAGAAATTATAGAAATATTTAAGAAAAAGCATTTAGCATCGGAAGAAAAGGCTAAACTTTGTATAGAAATTGCAAAAACAGAAGTAAGTTTTGTAAACAATGATTCTAAAAATATAGCTATTTACATAGGAATGGCTTTTTGTCCTACAAGATGTTTTTATTGTTCTTTTGCTGCTAATCCAATAATGGGAAATAAAAAGTTAGTAAATCCATATTTAGAAGCATTAATATATGAAATTAGAGAAATGAAAAAATATATTGATGAAAGAGGATTAAATATTGAAACTGTATATTTTGGTGGAGGTACACCTACAGCAGTAAATAATGAAGAATTTGAACTTATTATGCAAGAAGCCTATGATGCCTTTGTTAAAGGAAAGGGCTTAAAGGAATTTACAGTAGAATGTGGAAGACCAGATAGTATTACAAAAGAAAAACTTGCAACTATGAAAAAGTTTAATGTAACAAGAATTAGCATAAATCCTCAAACTATGAATGATGAAACATTAAAAATGATAGGAAGAGGGCATAATTCTAATGATGTAATAGAAAAGTTTAACTTAGCAAGAAGTATGGGCTTTAATGATATAAATATGGATATGATTATAGGGCTTCCTGGAGAAGGAATAAAAGAAGTTCTTCATACAAAAGAAGAGATATTAAAATTACATCCAGATAGTTTAACTGTTCATGGATTATCTTTAAAGAGAGCTTCAATTCTTTATGAAAATTTTATTCTTAAAAAGGGAATTCAAGTTAAGAAACAAGCAGAATTAGCTGATATGTATGAAGAAAGTAGAAATTTAGCTCAAAAATTGGGATTACATCCATATTATATGTATCGTCAAAAAAATATGGTTGGAAATATGGAGAACTTAGGTTATTCTAGAAAAGGTGCAGAGTGTATTTATAATATTCAAATGATAGAGGATAAGCAAACTATTATTGCTTTAGGTGCAGATGCTGTTTCTAAAGTTGTTTTCTTAGATGAAGGCAGAATAGAAAGATTTGCAAATATCAAGGATGTTAGAGAATACTGTAATAGAATAGAAGAAATGGTAGAGGGAAAGAAAAAATTATTAGATACCCTTTACTTAAATAAGGAGGAATAATTAAATGGAAATGCAAGCTCCAAAGGGAACGAAAGATATGTTACCACAGGATGCGTATAAATGGCATTTTGTTGAACAAACATTTAGAGATGTAGCAAAATATTATGGGATGAGAGAAATTAGGACTCCTATGTTTGAGCATACTGAATTATTTGCAAGAGGTGTTGGAGACACAACTGATATAGTTCAAAAGGAAATGTATACTTTTAATGATAAAGGTAATAGAAGTATTACGTTAAAACCAGAAGGAACAGCTGGAGCAGGAAGAGCTTTCATAGAAAGTAGATTATTTAATGAAGCACAACCAACAAAGCTTTATTATATAACTCCATGTTTTAGATATGAAAATGTTCAAAAGGGTAGATTTAGACAATTCCATCAATTTGGAACAGAAGTATATGGTTCAAAAGAACCATCTATGGATGCAGAAGTAATTGCATTAGCAATGCAAGTTTTAAAAACTTTAGGATTACAAAGCTTAAGCTTAAATATAAATAATTTAGGATGTCCTAAATGTAGACCAAATTATAATGAAGCATTAAAAAATTATTTAAAAGAAAACTATGATAAGTTATGTCCATTATGTCAATCAAGATTTGAAAAAAATCCAATGAGAATCTTAGATTGTAAGGAAAGAAAATGTAATGAAATTACTAAAAATGCTCCAATAATACTTGATTATATGTGTGAAGAGTGTGATACTCACTTTGATTCAGTTAAAAAGTATTTAACAGCATTAAATATTCCATTTACAGTTGATCCAGGAATCGTAAGAGGTTTAGATTATTATACTAAAACAATATTTGAAATCTTAAACGATGAATTTACTGTTTGTGGTGGTGGAAGATATGATAAGCTTATAGAACAATTAGGTGGTCCAGAAATGCCAGCAGTTGGTTTTGGTATGGGAATTGAAAGACTTATCATGATATTAGAAAAAGAAGGTATAGAAATTCCTAATGATAATCTTTTTGATTTATATATTGGTGCTAGAGGTGATAATGCGAAATTTGAAGCATTTACTTTAGCTAATAAATTAAGAGAAGCTGGTGTGAAAACAGAAGTAAATCATATGGGTAGAAGTGTAAAGGCAGAAATGAAATACGCTAATAAAATAGGTGCTACATTTACAACAATTTTAGGTGATGACGAACTTCAAAATAAATCAATAAAGCTTAAGAGAATGAGCGATGGAGAACAATTTGAGGTAAGTTTAGATAATATACAAGAAATAGCTAATGCTATTAAATAGTTAGGAGGAAGTTTACCAATGGGTGAGGCTTTAAATGGATTAAAAAGAACCATGATGTGTGGTGAACCAAGAGAAGTAAACGTAGGAGAAAAAATAACTCTTATGGGATGGGTTCAAAGAAATAGAAAACTTGGAGGTCTTCAATTTATAGATCTTAGAGATAGAACAGGAATTATGCAAATAGTTTTTGGTGAAGAAATTAATGCAGAAAGCTTTGAAAAAGCTAAAGCAGTAAGACCAGAATATTGTATAGCTGTTACTGGAGAAGTTGTTTTAAGAGAAGCTCCAAATACTGCTATGGAAACTGGAATGGTAGAATTAAAGTGTGAAAGTATAAAGGTTTTATCAGAATCAGAAACTCCACCAATATATATTAAAGAAGGATTAGATGCTGCTGAAAATATAAGATTAAAATATAGATATTTAGATCTTAGAAGACCAGATATGCAAAAAATCTTTATGATAAGAAATAGAGCTACAAAGGCTGTTAGAGATTATCTTGATAATAATGGATTTTTAGAAATAGAAACTCCAATATTAAATAAGAGTACTCCAGAAGGTGCTAGAGATTACTTAGTTCCATCAAGAAATTATCCAGGAATGTTCTATGCACTTCCACAATCACCTCAAATATTTAAGCAATTATTAATGGTATCAGGATTTGATAAATATTATCAAGTTGCTAAATGTTTTAGAGATGAAGATTTAAGAGCTAATAGACAACCAGAATTTACTCAAATTGACTTAGAAATGAGTTTCGTTGAGCAAGATGATGTTATGGCATTAAATGAAGGATTAATTGCTCATGTATTTAAAGAAGTTTTAGGTCATGAAGTTAAGCTTCCAATTAAGAGAATGCCATTTAAAGAAGCTATGGAAAAATACGGTTCAGATAAGCCAGATTTAAGATTTGGTATGGAAATTACTGATATTACTGACTGTGTTAAAGAAATGGACTTTGTAGTGTTTAAGTCTGCTTTAGAAATGGGCGGAAGCGTTAGAGCATTATGCTTAAAAGGAGGAGCAGATTTAGGAAGAAAGCCTCTTGATAAGTTAGTTGACTTTGTTAAGGGATATAAAGCAAAAGGTCTTGCTTGGATTCAACTTAAGGAAGATGGAGTTAAATCTTCAATTGCTAAGTTCTTAACTGATGATGTTACTGAAAATATAATTAAGACTATGGGAGCTGAAACTGGAGATGCAATACTTATCGTTGCAGATAAAAACTCTGTAGTATTCCAAAGTTTAGGAGCATTAAGATTAGAACTTGCTAAACAATTTGATTTAATTAAAGATAAAAATGAATTTAACTTTACATGGATTACTGAATTCCCATTATTTGAATATAATGAAGAAGAAGATAGATATCATGCTGCTCATCATCCATTTACATCACCAATGGATGAAGATTTAGACATGCTTGAATCTAATCCAGGAGCTGTAAGATCTAAAGCATATGACTTAGTATTAAATGGTGAAGAATTAGGTGGAGGATCTATAAGAATACATGATTCTGCACTTCAAACAAGAATGTTTAAAGCTTTAGGATTTACTGAAGAGTCAGCTTATGAGAGATTTGGATTCTTAATAGATGCATTTAAGTTTGGTCCACCACCACATGGAGGATTAGCATTTGGTCTTGATAGAATGGTAATGTTCTTAGCTGGAACTGAAAATATAAAGGATGTTATAGCATTCCCTAAAAACCAAAATGCTTATTGCTACTTAAGCGAAGCACCAAATGTTGTAGATCAAAAGCAAATTGATGAATTAGGTTTAATAATAAAGCCAGAAGATAAAGAATAATTATATTATGAAAAAGTCAGCAATAGCTGACTTTTTTATGTATATTATATTTGTCATTTGCAATTGTAATAATATTTAACAGGATAAAAAGCATCAATTTGATTAAAATAATACTGTAAGTACCCTATACATATTTACTAAGGAGGAGTCACTATGAAAAACAAAATGATGAAAAAAATGAATAGAAAGATGCGTAAAGCAAAAATGAAGAATAGTATTATAATGGAAATGGCAGAAGATTTAAAAGATTTAGTTGAAAATGCTAAATTGTATAAGAAGTTAAAAGCTAAAAGATAGAATATGAAATAGTATATAAAAATAATCTCAACATAAATAGTTGAGATTATTTTTATATTATTTTTGAGCAAATTTTTTTATTTCTTTTTTTCGTTTAGCACTAAGAAGTAATCTTGTAAGTGTTGAAACAAATAAAACTCCTAATGCTAATGTTCCGGCACTTGCTAGTGTGTTTAATCCTAATTCTAATGATTTAGATATATTACCTGAAATTGCTTCACGCATAGTATAGTACATACCACTACCAGGTACTAATGGAATTAAAGCACAAACTACAAATGTAGTAACAGGTGTCTTAAAAATTCTTGCAAGAACTTCACTATAAACACTAAAAATAACAGAAGAAATAAATAGTGAAGAAATCTCTGATAATCCCATTTGCAATGGTAGTGAATAAAAAAACCAACTTATAGCTCCACCAAGAGCAGCGAAAAATATTTTTTTGCCACGTATATTAAAAGCGATACAAAAGCCAAATGTTGCAAAAAAAGATACAAGTGTAACCCAAATAATCATTTTAAATTCCTCCAAAGTTTGATATCCAGAAACTTAATACTGCACCAGTACCTACAGCAATAGATATAGCAACTAAAAATGCTTCAGCAGCTCTTATTATACCAGATAATAAATCACCTGAAATTGTATCTCTAATGGCATTTGTAATAGCTAATCCTGGAACTAATAGCATTATAGCACCAATAATGGTTTGATTGACTTGACTTGCAATGCCAAGTTTATAAAGGATTATGGCTAAAAGAGCTGCAATTCCACTGCATATACTATTTATAAAGAATGAATTTATGCCTATTTCAGACCATTTTATAGTTAGAGATTTAATTATTAAACCAATTAGGAATGCAGCAAAAACATCTTTAAAGGTTCCTCCAAATAATACTGAGAATGAACCTGCCCCTAGGGCGGAGAAGATTATAATGACAGAAAGAGGATAAATATCTTCCTTATTAATTTTAATTAATTCTTGCTTTAAATCATTAACAGATAAATTTTTTGACAATATACTTCTAGATAAATCATTTACTTTATCAATTTTATTCAAATTAACAGTTCTATTAGAAACACGACGTGTCAAGGAGTATATTTTACCTTCGTGGCAAATTGAAGCCATAATTCCTGTTGGGGTAGCAAAACTTTCAGCTTCTGCAGCACCATATATTTTGCAAATACGCCATATAGTTTCTTCTACTCTATAAGTTTCGCCACCATTTTCTAAAATCATTTGTCCAGCAAGCATTGCAACTTGAAGTATTTCATTCATAATACAAAACCCCTATATTTTTTAAATTTTTTATGTATTATACCATAAGAGATTATAAAAATGTATATTTATATTAAAAAGTAGTTGAATTAATTATTATTTATATATATAATTTTATAAAAAGATAATTGGGGTGATTAAATGGATTTTATCAATTTAAAGAAGGAAGACAGAGAGATTTCTGACTTAATGGAGAAAGAATTAAAAAGACAAAGAGAAGGTATAGAGCTTATTGCATCAGAAAACTTTGCATCACAAGCAGTGATGGAAGCTATGGGATCTCATTTAACTAATAAGTACGCTGAAGGTTATCCTAGTAAGCGTTACTATGGGGGCTGTGAAATAGTTGATGAGGTTGAAGAAGTAGCAAGAAATAGAGCTAAAGAACTTTTTGGAGCTGAGCATGTTAACGTACAGCCACATTCAGGATCACAAGCAAATATGGCTGTGTACTTTACAATATTAGAACCAGGTGATACAGTACTTGGAATGGACTTAAGTCATGGTGGGCATTTGACTCATGGATCACCAGTAAACTTCTCAGGAAAATTATTTAATTTTGTTTCTTATGGAGTTGATAGTGAAACTGAAAGAATTAATTATGATAATGTAAGAGAACTTGCGTTAAAGCATAAACCAAAATTAATTGTAGCAGGAGCAAGTGCATATTCAAGAGTTATAGATTTCGAAAAATTTAAAGAAATTTGTGATGAGGTTGGAGCATATTTCATGGTAGATATGGCACATATAGCAGGATTAGTAGCAGCTGGAGAGCATCCATCACCAGTTCCTTATGCTGATTTTGTAACTTCAACAACTCATAAAACTTTAAGGGGCCCAAGAGGTGGATTAATTCTTTGTAAGGAAAAGTATGCTAAAGCATTAGATAAGAATATATTCCCAGGTATGCAAGGTGGACCACTTATGCATGTAATTGCAGCTAAAGCAGTATGCTTTAAGGAAGCATTAGAACCAAGCTTTAAAAATTATATGAAAAATGTAGTTTTAAATTGCAAGGTTTTAGGTGAGGAATTAGTTAAGTATGGCTTTAAGTTGGTTTCTAATGGAACAGATAATCATTTAATTCTTGTAGATTTAACTAATAAGAATATTACAGGAAAAGAAGCAGAAAATCTTCTAGATTCTATTGGGATTACTGTTAATAAAAATACAGTTCCAAATGAAACAAGAAGTCCTTTTGTTACATCAGGAGTAAGAATAGGTACTGCAGCAGTTACAACAAGAGGATTCGATATTGAAGCAATGAAAGAAATAGCAAGTATAATAAATGATGCTATAGAAAATAGAAATTCAAATCTAGATCCATTAAGAGAAAGAGTAAAAGCACTTTGTGCTAAACACCCTTTATATAGTTAAGAACTACGGGGTAAGAGGGAATAAGTAAGAGATTAATTACTCACTTTTCCCTCTTACTTTTTAACTTTTACCTAATAATAGATATAGGAGGATGAAGATGAAGTTAATATCATGGAATGTAAATGGAATAAGAGCTTGTGTTCAGAAAGGATTTTTGGATTTTTTTAATGAAGTGGATGCAGATATTTTTTGTATACAAGAAAGTAAGCTGCAAGAGGGTCAAATAAATCTTGAACTTGAAGGATATAAGCAGTATTGGAATTATGCTGAAAAGAAGGGATATAGCGGTACTGCTATATTTACTAAGAAAGAGCCTTTATCAGTTAAATATGGATTAGGAATTGAAGAGCACGATAAAGAAGGAAGAGTGATTACATTAGAATTTGAAGATTTCTTTATGATTACAGTTTATACCCCTAATTCACAAAATGAACTTGCAAGATTAGATTATAGAATGAAATGGGAAGATGATTTTAGAAATTATTTAAAATCATTAGAAGAAAGTAAACCTGTAATAGTTTGTGGTGATTTAAATGTTGCACATAAAGAAATTGATTTAAAGAATCCAAAGACAAATAGGAGAAATGCCGGATTTACTGATGAAGAAAGAGAAAAATTCACTACTCTATTATCAAATGGATTTATAGATACCTTTAGATATTTTTATCCAGATTTAAAAGATGTATATTCTTGGTGGTCATATAGATTTAATGCAAGAAAGAATAATGCTGGATGGAGAATAGATTATTTTGTGGTGTCTAAAGCCTTAGAAAATAGATTAGAAAGTGCTAAAATACATACTGAGATTTTAGGATCAGATCATTGTCCAGTTGAATTAGTTATAAAATAGAATAGATTTAAAATATATTTATTATAAGCACGAAAGGTAACAGAAGTATTTTTGTTACCTTTCGTGTTTATTTCTTTGAATTACATGAATATGTTATTAATTTTTCGCTCATATTATATTTATCATGAATAATTAAAATACATTAATAGTTTAATTATAAAAATAAAAGATAAGGAGTGAAAATTATGAGAAAGAAATTAATAATGATGTTAATTGCTAGTACAGTATTTTTAGTAGGATGTGGAGATAATAAAGGAAATAATACTACTAATAATACGACTAATAATACACTTGATAATAATGTAACCGAAATTATAGTAGTTGATACAACAGTATCATCACCTGATGATGCATTACAAATATTAAAGGAAGGTAATAATAGATTTGTTAAAGATAAATCTATATTAAGGAATGTAAGTCAAGAGAGAAGGGATTCTTTAAAAAATGGTCAAAGTCCCTATGCAGTAATTGTATCTTGTTCAGATTCACGAGTAACCCCTACTACTGTTTTTAATGCTGGTCTTGGTGAAATATTTGATGTAAGACTTGCAGGAAATGTTGTAGATGATGATGCTTTAGGCTCTATTGAATATGCGGTTGAGCATTTAAATACACCGTTAGTAGTGGTAATGGGACATCAAAGTTGCGGAGCTGTAACTGCAACATATAATGAAGTAGTTAAAGGTGAAAAAGTTACAGGAAATATGGAATCATTTGTTGAAAAAATAACACCAAGTATTAATAAGAATGGAACAGTAGATGATGCAATTCATAATAATATTGATTCAGTAGTAAAAGAAGTATCTGAAGATGAGTCAATTAAATTATTAATAGATCAAGGGAAAGTTAAAGTTATAGGAGCTTATTATGATTTGGGTGGAAAAGTAACTTTTTATGAATAAAAAAGCCTAAATAAAAAGAATAAAATATAAAAATGTTGGAAATATAATAAATATGTAATATATTTTGGATTTTATTACAAGGAGAAGGAGGAATTTATTTTGCATTTAACAATTAGAGAACAAGAAAAATTAATGGTTGCAGTTGCGGCTGATATAGCTCGTAAAAGAAAAAGCAAAGGATTAAAACTAAATTATCCTGAAGCTATGGCAATAATAACAGATGAAATGTTAGAAGGAGCTAGAGAAGGGAAAACTGTTGAGCATTTAATGGATTATGGAACAACAATATTATCTAGGGATGATGTAATGGAAGGAGTTCCAGAAATGATTCATACTGTTCAAGTTGAGTGTACTTTCCCAGATGGAACAAAATTAGTAACAGTACATGACCCAATTAAATAAGGAGGAATTAAGTATGGTACCAGGTGAAATAAAAGTACAAGAAGGAAATATTGAGTATAATGCAGGAAAAGAAGCAATTAAAATGCAAGTTATAAATACTGGAGATAGACCAGTACAAATAGGTTCACATTATCATTTTTATGAAGTGAATGATGCTTTAAGTTTTGATAGAGATGCAGCTTGGGGAAAAAGATTGGATATCCCTTCAGGAACAGCTGTTAGATTTGAACCTGGAGATAAAAAAGAAGTAAACTTAATTGATATCGGTGGATATAGAAGAGTTTATGGAATTAGAAATATGTGTGATGGATTTTTAGATGGAATGTCAAAAGGGAGCGGTGAAAAGTAATGAGTTTTGAAATTGATAGACATAGATATGCAGAATTGTTTGGACCAACAGAGGGAGATAGTATTAGATTAGGAGATACTGATCTTTTTATAAAAATTGAGAAAGATTATACTGGATATGGAAATGAGTGTAAGTTTGGTGGAGGAAAGACTCTTAGAGATGGTATGGGCCAAAATGCCACACAAACTAGTAAAAATCCAGAAGTTGTTGATTTAATTATAACAGGAGCTACTATAGTAGATTATACAGGAATATATAAGGCTGATGTAGGAATTAAAGATGGTAAAATATTTGCTATAGGTAAAGGCGGTAACCCAGATACAATGGATAATGTTGACTTTGTAGTTGGTGTTGGAACTGAAGCCTTAGCAGGTGAAGGAAGAATTTTAACAGCTGGTGGAATAGATACTCATGTTCACTATATTCATCCAGAGTCTGCAGAAGTTGCATTAGAAAATGGTATAACTACATTAGTTGGTGGAGGAACAGGTCCTGTTGATGGAACAAATGCTGTTACTTCAACTCCAGGCCCATGGAATATCAAAAAAATGTTACAATCTGCAGATGGATGGCCAGTAAATGTTGGTTTATTAGGAAAGGGTAGTGGAGCTAATATTGATGTAAATGCGGAACAAATTGAAGCAGGAGCAATTGGACTTAAGGTTCATGAAGACTGGGGAGCAACAAGATCAGCTATTAATTATGCATTAGAAACAGCTGAAAAATATGATATTCAAGTTGCTTTACATAGTGATACTTTAAATGAAGGTGGTTTTGTAGAGCATACAATTCAAGCTATTGCTGGAAGAGTAATTCATACATATCATACAGAAGGTGCAGGTGGTGGTCACGCACCAGATTTAATGAAAGTTGCATCTCAAATAAACGTATTACCAGCATCAACAAATCCAACAAAACCTTATACAGTTAATACAATAGCAGAGCATTTAGATATGCTTATGGTTTGTCACCACCTAGATCCAAAAGTACCAGAAGATATAGCCTTTGCTGATTCAAGAATTAGACATCAAACAATAGCAGCAGAAGATATATTCCAAGATATGGGTATTTTTAGTATTATGAGTTCTGATACATTAGCAATGGGAAGAATTGGGGAAGTTGTAACAAGAACTTGGCAAACAGCTTCAAAGATGAAGAAACAAAGAGGAACTTTAGAAGGAGATAGTGAATATAGCGATAATAATAGAGTTAGAAGATATATTGCTAAGTATACAATTAATCCAGCTATAGCACAAGGTATGGATGAATATATTGGTTCAATAGAAGTTGGAAAAATAGCTGATTTAGTACTTTGGGAACCACCATATTTTGGGGTTAAACCACATTTAGTAATTAAAGGTGGTATGGCAATGAGAGGAATAATTGGAGATGCAAATGCATCTATTCCAACATGCCAACCAGTTGTATATAGAGATTGCTATGGTGCATTTGGTAAAGCAAAAGAAGCAACTTGTATTACATTTGTTTCTAAATATGCTTATGAACATGGCATTAAAGAAGAATTAGGATTAGAGAAAACAGTATTACCAGTAAGCGGAATAAGAAATTTAACTAAGAAAGACATGAAGCTTAATGATGCTACTCCTGAAATTAGAGTAGACCCACAAACTTATGATGTAACTGTTGATGGTGAATTAATAACTTGTGAACCAGCAAGTGAATTACCATTAGCACAAAGATATTTCTTATTCTAATATTAAGGAGAGGTATATATGATTTTTAATCAAGTATTAGGAAATATAAATGATATAAAGGATTTAAATAACTTACATATAGAGAAAATATATATATCTAGTGAAGATTCATTAAAAAGGATAATGAGGGTTAACTCAGATCATAATCATGAATATGGAATAGCATTATCTGAAAATATTGAATTAAAAGATGGAGATATACTTTACCATGATGATAAGAATATTATAATAGTTAAAATTAAAGGCGATGATGTTTTAGTTATAAAGCCAAATTCTATGACAGATATGGGAATTATAGCACATGCTCTAGGAAATAGGCACTTACAAGCACAATTTGAAGATGGAAAAATGATAATTCAGTATGATCCTTTAGTAGAAGGTGAATTAAAGCGAGATAATATAAACTATTCTAGAGAAAACTTAAAACTTAAAAAGGCATTTAGGCACGTAGAATTTGGGCACACTCATACACATGCCAATTAATAATAATATTTTGGATGTTTTAAAGGTTATTCAAATATGTGATTCTAACTTTCCAATTGGGTCATTTAATCATTCTTATGGCATGGAAACATATTTAAGGTTAAAAAAAGTTTATAATACAGAAACTTTTAGAGAATGGTTAAGTGTATATTTAAATGAACAATTTATTTTTAGTGATGGTTTAGCTATAAAAATGTTATATGAATATTTGAATAACAATGATTTAGAAAGTATATGGGATTTAGATAATCGTATTACTGTTCAGACTGTTGCAATTGAAAGTAGAAATGGTGGAAAGTTAGTTGCAAGTAGAATGATAAAACTGTTTATGGATTTATATGATTCAGATTTATTAAAAGAATATAATAGAAAATTAGTTAATAAAGAAGCCTTTGGACATCCAGCACTTGTATTTGGTATGTTAATGTATTCTCTAGGTTTTAGTTTAAAAGAAGCTATAATTTATCATATGTATAGTACTGTTTCAACTCTTATTAGTAATGCAGTAAGAACAATTCCTTTAGGGCAAAAGGATGGGCAAATATTATTGAAAGAGTTTAGTGAACAATTTGAAAATATATATAAAACTCTTATTAATTTGGATGATGATTATTTTGGAGCTACTAGCCCGGGGTTAGAATTATCACAGATTAAGCATGAAGTTATGGAATTTAGATTATTTATGTCGTAGCTATATATAAATTTTTAAATATAGAATAGTTATAATTAGACTTTATTTTGAATTATGAATGAAAAATTTATTCATAGTTCAAAATAAAGTAAATATTTATGGAAAGGGTGTTGTAATATGAAACCAGTAGTTATAGGAGTTGGAGGACCAGTAGGTAGTGGTAAAACATTACTTATAGAAAGATTAACTAGGGTAATGAATAATGAGTATAAATGTGCTGTTATAACTAATGATATTTATACTAAAGAGGATGCAAAATTCATGGTTAAAAACTCTGTTTTAACCGAAGATCATGTCATTGGAGTTGAAACAGGAGGATGTCCACATACAGCAATAAGAGAAGATGCATCTATGAATTTTGAAGCATTAGAAGAGTTAAAAAGAAGATTTGATGATTTAGATATTATTTTTTTAGAAAGCGGTGGAGATAATTTAGCCGCAACTTTTAGTCCAGATTTAGTTGATTTTTCAATATACATTATAGATGTCGCTCAAGGAGAAAAGATTCCAAGAAAAGCAGGGCAAGGTATGATAAAGAGTGATTTATTTATAATAAATAAAATCGATTTAGCACCATATGTTGGAGCAAATTTAGATATTATGAGGAAAGATACATTAGCTTTTAGAGATGAAAATAGTTTTATTTTTACTAATCTTAAAACTGATGAAGGTATACAAAGTGTTATTAGTTGGATTAAAAAGAATTGTTTGTTAGAAGGAATAGCATAATATGTTCAAGGAAACAAAAGTTAAAAGTGAATATTCAGGATTTATAGATTTAGTTATAGATAAAAAAAATGACAAAACAATTGCAACTAAAAAATACTATGAAGGATTAGTAAAAGTATCTCCAACTATTAAAATGGATAGAGAAAATATACCTACATTTTATCTTTTACAACTTGGTGGTGGATATATTGAAGGAGAGAAATACAAAAATAGATTTAAATTAAATGATGAGGCAAGAGCAATAATAACTACTCAAGCATCTACGAAAGTTTATAAGTGCTTAAATAAAATAGCAACTGAACAAGAAACAGAAATAATTTTAGGAAAAAATAGTGTTTTAGAGTATATAACAGATAGTGTTATTTTATATAAAGATGCTATATATAAGCAAGTTAATAATATATATTTAGATGAAAGTTCAACATTAATTTATAGCGATGGGATTACAGCAGGATGGTCTCCTGAAGGAGATAAGTTTACATATAATAGTGTTCAATTAAAAAGTAATATTTATGTAAATAACAAACTTGTATTATTGGATAATTTAATTGTAAAACCTGATGAAAATGATGTAACAAAGTTAGGCTTTTTTGAGGAATATTCAAACTTGGGAACATTACTTGTCATTAATGAAAATATTAATGATATTGTTATAAATGACTTGAGAGAAATAATTAAAAATTTAAATTTACCTATAGATTTTGGAATATCAAAATTAGAAGTTAATGGATTTGTCCTTAGAGTATTAGGTAATTTAACACAACATATAGAGCTAGCTATAGTAGCTTGCCATAATTATATAAGAAAGAGGTTTTTATCATCAAAGGATTTAATTATAAGAAAATATTAAATACATTTATTTAACTTAAATAAATGTAGAGTTAAGGGAGTGATTCTATGATTATTCATGGTGACGTAGCTTTTATGATACTAGCTACAACGCTTGTTTTAATTATGACGCCAGGATTAGCATTTTTTTATGGAGGGTTAGTTGAAAGAAAAAATGCTTTGACCATTATGTTTCAAGTATTTATATCAATTGGTATAGTAGGTTTATTATGGATATTTGGAGGATTTAGCCTAGTATTTGGGGATGATATTGGTGGAATTATAGGAAATCCATTTCAGTTCTTTGCATTAAAAGATGTAACTTTTACTGTAGATTTACGATATAGTGAAACAATACCATTTATATTATTTTTTATGTACCAAATGATGTTTGCAATTATTACTGCACCATTAATGACAGGAGCATATGCAAATAGATTAACTGTAAGTGGATGGATAAAAATACTTATAGTTTGGATGATATTGATTTATTTCCCAGTTGCACATTGGGTTTGGGGTGGAGGATTTTTAAGTAAACTAGGATTCGTAGATTTTGCTGGTGGAGCTGTAATACATATTACATCAGGTTTTGGATGTTTAGGCGGTATTTATGTATTAGGTGAAAGAAAAGTTAAAAATGAAAAAGGTCCATTTAATTTAGGTTTAGTAGCAATAGGTGCAGGATTGTTATTATTTGGATGGTATGGATTTAACGCTGGAGGCACAATAGCAGCTGCAGATATAGCTGCAATTGTTTTTGCTAATACCGGTCTTGCATCAGTATCAGGTATGGTTGTATGGATTATTCTACATGCAATGCATAGTAAAAAAGCATCTTTTTTAGAAGCAATAATAGGAGCAGTTGCAGGACTTGCAACAATTACTCCAGCTTCAGGATATGTTACTCCAATAAGTGCATTAATTATAGGAGCCTTAGGAGCAATTGTATGCTTTTTCTGTGTTGAATTCGAGAGAAAGATGTGGGATGATGCATTAGATGTTTGGGGTGTTCACGGAATGGGTGGATTATTAGGTACTTTATTAGTAGGAGTATTTGCAGATCCTAGAGTAAATGGAGTTACTGCAGGATTACATCAATTTTTAATTCAACTTCTTGGAGTTGTTATTATCGGCGTTTATTCAGTATTAGTAACATTCTTGATATTTAAAGTTATAGATAAGATAAAGACAATAAAAGTAAGTAAAGAGATTCAAGAAAAAGGATTAGATCAAGAGTTCTTTGGAGAACATTATGAAAGCGACTTACATTAAAATACATAGTAATAATTAATACTAAGGAGGAAAAAATGTTAGGTGAAATATTGATTTACGTAGGCGTAGTTCTTATGTTAAATGGAATAGGAAGACTATATAATGTAAACGGTAAAACTTTAGCAGTATTCAATATATTTACTGGAAGCTTATCATTTGTTTTAAATGTCATCGAAGCAGCTAGGGGAGATTATTTTGGAGCAGCTACAGGATTATTATTTGGATTTACTTATTTATTTATAGCTGCAAATAATCTATTTAATTTAGACTTAAGATTATATGGATGGTACTGTTTATTTGTAGCAATAAATACCGTGCCATTAGCATTTATTGATGCTACTACATTAAGATTTATAGAATTTACAACAGGAAATATTTATTGGATGGTTATATGGTTATTATGGGGATTGTTATGGTTAACTGGATTTATTGAGTTAGTACTAAAAAAAGACTTGGGTAAATTTACTCCATATTTATCAATTTTCGATGGAATTGTTACAGCATGGATACCAGGAGCATTAATATTATTAAATATGTATCCTAAATAATAAGTAAATTAAGAGGCTAGATACAATTTGTATTGGCCTCTTATTAATTAGAAACAAAGGAGGAAAAAAATGATTAGAAAATTATTAATAGTATTTATGAGCATATTAATTATGTTAAATTTAATTACTCCAATTTTAGCAAGTGCTTATGAAGAAGATGAGAAAAGTGAAAGCTCAAATAAAAGTTTTACTGTATGTGTAGATCCAGGACATCAAGGAAAAGGCGATCCAAAAGGAGAGCCAGTTGCACCAGGTTCTACAAATAAGAAAGCAAGAGTATCAGCAGGAACAGCTGGAATTGCAACGAAGAAGGCCGAACATGTTGTAAATTTAGAAGCATCAATGATATTAAAAGATTTATTAATACAAAAGAATTACAATGTAGTTATGACTAGAGAAACTGCTGATGTTAATATTAGTAATGTAGAAAGAGCAGAAATTGCTAATAATGCAAATGCAGATATTACAATTAGAATTCATTGCGATAGTATTAATGATTCAGGAAAAACAGGGGCCACTATATTAGTTCCATCAAAGGATTGTCAGTATACTAAAAATATTTATTGTGAAAGTAATAAGTATGCAGAAATATTAAAGAAAACATTACAAGATAATAATGTTAAGGTTAATGGTGTGTTTGAGAGAAACGATATAACAGGATTTAATTGGTCTAGAGTACCGGTTGTTATATTAGAAATGGGATTTATGAGTAATTATAATGAAGATCAAATGTTATCAGATCCTACTTATCAAAAGCTTTTAATGAGATGTGTAGCTGAATCTATAGATAAGTATAGTGAAGAAGTTTTGAAAAGTTAAGCATTAATTTTTAGGGGGAGGCTTATAGTATTTAGTAGTAATAAAAATAGAAATTATGGATAAAATAATGTTATAAAACATAAGCATAAATATATTAAAAATTAAACAATTTTGAAAATATTAATGTACAAGCTAAAAGAAGCAATAAGGTGTGGTATTAGGAGGTGTAATTTTGAAAAAATATGATTTAATTTACTATTGGCAAAATTATTTAATGAATCAAGATAATATAGATATTAAGCCTGATGAGTATATATTAAAGTTTTCTTTAGTAAATTCCTATAGTAGAGATTTTTTTTGCAATTGGTATTCTTTTAAATCACCACAAGAACTTGTAGGATTTATTAGATTTGTTGTAATACCATCAACATATATAACAAAAGCTTTTGGAAGAGAAGAAAATACAATATTTTTAGATGCATTAGATGATTATGAAACCATAGACCTTATTGAAGAAAATGAAAATCGCGAAAAATATGATATTTTAAGAGAAATAAGACATGATTATGAAATGATTAATAGTTTAAAAAATAACTTTACATTAGAAAAATTAAAGAGGTTTATTAATATAACAAATTCTAGGGGAAATGCAATGTTTGGAATATTTAGTAAACTTGAGTTTTTTAAAAATGTAAATGAAATAGGAAAAGAACTTGTAAAAGAATTTGAGGATGATAATATGCTTGATGAATTAGAAAGTCATATGGATTTAAAGAAAAACCAAATATTGGCATTATTTGATGGTATAGATAAAAATCCTTTTATGTTAAAAAGATTGGGAACTTATTTAAGTAATACTTTAGAGTTTTGAAGGGTCAGTATGAAGTTATAAATAAATCTTGAGAAAAGTGATACAATATTGTAATTGCCACTTTAAATCAAGATTTATTTTTTTATTTACTTATAAAAATAGTCTAAGGGTTTAAAATTATATTTTAGGAAATAATTAAGTTATAAATAAATATTATGGTAAATTCATATGGGGTATTAACAAGAATAAAATTAGATGGTATATTAATAGATGTCGAATTATAAGGAAATGTATTTTAAATAGATGCGTAAAGAAAAAAATGAAAGATGTGATTAAATGAACAATAAATTTTTACCTATAAGTAAAGCTGATATGGAAGAGAGAGGTTGGGAACAATGTGATTTCATAATTGTAACAGGAGATGCATATGTTGATCACCACAGTTTTGGTACAGCAGTAATATCTAGAGTATTGGAGCATGCTGGATACAAAGTTGGTATTATAGCTCAACCAGATTGGCATAGTACAGATGATTTTATGAAACTTGGAAGACCTAGACTAGCATTTTTAGTTAATGCAGGAAATATGGACTCTATGGTTAATCATTATACTGTAAGTAAAAGAGTAAGAGAAAAAGATTTGTACTCTCCAGGTGGAAAAATGGGACTAAGACCAGATAGAGCTACTATAGTATACTGCAATAAAATTAGAGAAGCATATAAAAATATTAATATTTGTATTGGTGGTGTTGAAGCTAGTCTTAGAAGATTTGCACATTATGACTATTGGTCAGATAAGGTTAGAAAATCTATATTAACTGATAGTGGAGCCGATCTTTTAATATATGGAATGAGTGAAAAGCAAATAGTAGAAGTCGCTCATTATTTAAATGAAGGATTTGATGCTAAATATATAAGGCATATACCAGGTACATGTTACCTAGCTGATAGTTTAGATGAAGTTTATGAAGAGCATATAGTTATTCCATCATATAAAGAAGTTTCTACTGATAAAATTAAATATTGCGAGGCATTTAAGGTTACATATCAAGAACAAGATCCTATAAGAGGAAGAACTATAGTTCAAGATCAAGGAGATAAATTCTTAGTAGTAAATAAGCCAGAAGTAATTTTAAATAGAGAAGAATTAGATGCAGTTTATGATCTACCATTTACAAAGGAATATCATCCAAGTTATGAAGCACTGGGTGGAATTCCAGCATTAGAAGAGGTTAAGTTTAGTATAGTAGGATCAAGAGGTTGTTTTGGTAACTGTTCATTCTGTGCAATAACATTCCATCAAGGTAGAGCAGTTCAAAGTAGAAGTAAAGAATCTATAGTTAAAGAAGCTAAAGAAATGACAGAAATGAAGGACTTTAAAGGTTATATTCATGATGTTGGTGGTCCTACAGCAAACTTTAGAAAACCTGCATGTAAGCATCAATTAACTATAGGTGCATGTAAGACTAAGCAATGCTTAAGTCCAGGTGTATGCAAAAACATGGAAGTAGATCATAAAGAGTTTATCGATGTATTAAGAAGCGTAAGAAGTTTACCTAAAATAAAAAAGGTATTTGTGCGTTCAGGTATAAGATATGATTATGTAATGGCTGATAAGGATGATACATTCTTTAAAGAGTTAGTAGAACATCATGTAAGTGGTCAATTAAAAGTTGCGCCTGAGCATGTATCAGAAGAAGTATTAAAGCATATGGGTAAACCGGCAGGAAGAACATATGAAGATTTTAGACAAAAATTCTTTAGAATAACAGAAAAACTAGGAAAGAAACAATACATTATTCCATATTTAATGTCAAGTCATCCTGGAAGTACTTTAAAGGAAGCCATCGAGCTTGCTGAATATTTAAGAGATATAAAATATCAACCAGAGCAAGTACAGGATTTCTATCCAACACCAGGGACATTATCAACTACAATTTTCTATACTGGATTAGATCCGATAACAATGAAACCTGTATATGTTCCTAAGAGTAAAGAAGAAAAGGCTATGCAAAGAGCTCTATTACAGTTTAGCAATCCTAAAAACTATAATATAGTTTATGATGCATTAATGAAAGCGGGAAGAGAAGACTTAATAGGAAATGGACCTAAGTGCTTAATAAAATCAAAGGAACAAAGATATAAAGAAGCCCATGGATTAGTTAGACCGAAATCTAAGGGAAATTCAAAGGGAAAGAATTCTTCAAGAAAAAATGGAAAGAAAATGGATAAAAATTCTTCAAGTAGGGGGAAGAATAGCAATTCAAAACAAAATAGAGATTCTAGAAATGCTAAAAATGGCAGAAATGGAAAAGGGAAAAATAGTAGAACTCGTTAATAAATAAAGTCAAAAAAAGGTATAGTAATTTTTACTATACCTTTTTTATGAATAAATATTTAAAATATTTAAGTAATGGAACATTTTTTACAAACATTAATAGTATTGCCGTTCTCGTCTTTTTTGCTCCAAACTAATTTAACTCTCTTTCTACCACAAATAGGACAAGTTCCTCTCCAATTAGGGAGTGTTTTAATGTATTTTCCACGTTTTTGTTTACTCATTTTTCATCTCTCCTTTCATTATGGTACATTATATTAGTAAAAAAAATTTTTATTACTCTAAATTTAATTAATTTAATGTAAGTTTTTGAAATTAATAACTCGAATAAGTTTTGTAAAAAGCCATAAAATAATAGTATCAAAAGATAAAAGGAGGTTCTAAAATGAAAAAGCTAGATACACTTTTAAGTAGAGATGTTGCCAAAAAAATGATTGTTGATGGCGAACCTTGGGATAAAATAATGGAGACAACTCATTTAAGATTAAAGGATTTAAAGCGCATACAAAGAGATGAAATAGACCCAAAATTCTAATAGAGTTTATATAAAAAATAAGGAGAGAATAATGAAAAATAAAAGAGAATATACTAAAGAAAATTACTTAAGAAATGGAACAAAATCTCAAAGTAATAATCCTAAAAATAAATATGTAACAACAATAGAGGAGCCTGCACTTAATGAAAGTGGTATCGAGGCTAAGAGAAAAGGATTTTAAAAAGTAAAATAGATTTTATAAGCAATATGAAATATATTATTTTTTATTACAATGGTATATTTTATATTGCTTTTTAATATTTTTAAAACAAAGAGCTATTTAAGATTTATTCTAAAATAAGGGGGAAAAAGGTTATGAGCTTAATGGTTTTTGCACCGGTAGGAGCAAGCTTAGCATTAATTTTTGCAGCATTCTACACCTATACAATTTTTAAAGTTGATGAAGGTACAGATAGGATGAAGTATATTGCTGAAAGTATAAGAAAAGGGGCTAATGCATTTTTAAAACGTCAATATAAGGGCGTTGCTATATTTTTTGTAATTATGTTTATTATTTTATTTATACTAGCTCAATTTAATTTTGTAAGTATTTTTATGCCATTTGCTTTTTTAACTGGAGGAATTTTTTCAGGATTAAGTGGATATTTAGGAATGAAAATTGCTACAAACTCTAATAGTAGAACTGCAAATGCTTGTACTAAAAGTTTAAATAGTGGTTTAAGGGTAGCCTTTTCAAGTGGTTCAGTTATGGGACTAGTTGTTGTGGGACTAGCATTGACAGATTTAAGTATTTGGTATTTTATTTTAAATTGGTATTATGGAGCAATGCCTGTAGATGAAAGAATTACAATAATAACAACTACTATGTTAACCTTTAGTATGGGTGCATCATCTATGGCTCTTTTCGCAAGAGTTGGTGGTGGTATTTTTACTAAGGCTGCAGATGTAGGAGCAGATTTAGTTGGTAAAGTTGAAATTGGTATTCCAGAGGATGATCCAAGAAATCCAGCTGTTATAGCAGATAACGTAGGTGATAATGTAGGTGATGTTGCTGGAATGGGTGCAGATCTGTATGAATCATATGTAGGTTCAATTTTATCTTCTTGTGCATTAGCTGTAGCTGCAGGCCTTTCAGTAAATGGTGCTGCAGTTCCTATAATTATTGCTTCTATAGGTGTAATGGCTTCAATAGTTGGTAGTTTCTTTGTTAAATCTAAAGAAGATGTATCACAAAAAGCATTATTAAGTGCATTAAGACGAGGAACATATTTTTCAGCAATTATTATTGCTATAGCATCTTATTTTGTAGTAAATAATATTTTAGGTAAAGAAAATATTGGCGTCTATTTATCAATCTTATGTGGTCTTGTAGCTGGTTTATTAATTGGATTTTTTACAGAGTATTATACTAGTGATAATTATAAACCAACAAAAAGTATTGCGGAGTCATCAGAAACAGGCCCTGCAACTGTAATAATTACTGGATTATCAGTTGGTATGAAATCTACAGCAGCACCTGTAATTATAATAGGATGTTCTATATTAATTAGTTTTGCTGCTTCAGGCGGATTTAATAATTTTAATAAGGGGCTTTTTGGTATAGCTATATCTTCAGTTGGTATGTTATCTACTTTAGGAATAACTTTAGCTACTGATGCTTATGGACCAGTTGCAGATAATGCTGGTGGTATAGCTGAAATGGCAGGATTACCGTCAGAAGTAAGAGATAGAACTGATGCATTAGATTCTTTAGGTAATACAACAGCTGCTACAGGAAAAGGCTTTGCCATTGGATCAGCTGCATTAACAGCATTAGCATTTATAGCAGCATATAAAAATTCAATTGAACAAATGGCAGCAAATAATAATATATCATTTAATTTTGATTTATCAATATTAAATCCACAAGTTTTAATTGGTGCATTTATTGGTGCAATGGTTACTTTTGCATTTTCATCTTGTACAATGAGTGCAGTTGGTAGAGCTGCAAGTAAAGTAGTTGTTGAAGTAAGAAGACAGTTTAAGGAGATAAAAGGTTTAATGGATGGAAAAGCAGAACCAGATTATGCCTCTTGTGTTGATATTTGTACAAAATCTTCTCAAAAAGAGCTCGTTGTAATTGCAGCAATAGCAATTATAAGTCCATTAGCTGTAGGAATAGTACTAGGGCCAAATGGTGTAGCAGGATTACTTGCAGGTGCAACAATATGTGGATTTGTTTTAGCGGTTATGATGTCTAACTCTGGTGGAGCTTGGGATAATGCTAAAAAGCATATTGAAGCAGGTAATTTTGGAGGTAAGGGTTCAGAATGCCACAAAGGTGCTGTTGTTGGAGATACTGTAGGTGATCCATTTAAAGATACTTCAGGACCAGCTATAAATATATTAATTAAGTTAATGTCTATAGTTTCAATAGTATTTGGAATGGTAATACTGACTTTCCACATTTTCTAAATTGCGAAGCCATTTAGAATTAAGAAATTAAGATTTAAACTTAGCTTCGCTAGTTTAAGTGAATTAAGAGTTTGCTAACGAAAATATTAAGAAATTAAAAATAAAATAAGTTTACAACTTATGTTTTTCTTGATTAGCCGAAGGCTATTAATGTTGCAAAGGCAACTCTTAATTCTTTGAACTAGCGAAGGCGATGTTCAAAACTTAATTTCTTAATTAAAATATTATCTTAAATTAATAATGTACATCTATAAAGTGAAATTTAATATTACTATTACTCCATCCTAAATCATAAGGTACGAGCATTCTATCGGTATTATGACAAGTTACTAATGGGTAACCTTTAGAATCTAAACCAGTAACAGTAGAAACATGAGTTATTCTTCCTCTCTTTTCATAAGCTACTATGTCTCCAGGTCTAAGGTTAAAAGCATCTTTATAAGTATCACAATAAGACCCTTTTGCTATATAAGAACCACGTCCGCTATTTATTAAATAATTTTTAAATCCTTGAGCATTAACCCATGCTTTTGTAGCACTTTTATTGCAATAATTCCAAGTATTATTCTTTTTAAATCCACCACCTTCAAACATGATTTGAGAGGCGAAATTAGCACAGTCACCACCATCTGGATTAAAGTTTTTATATTCTTTATTATATTTAAATAAATGTTCTTCATTATCACTAACTCCACAATATTCATGAGCATAGTCAATTGCTTTTTGAGTTCTTTCATCTATGGTGAAATCAGGTTTTTTATGAGAGAGAATAGTACTTTTAATTTCAGTACATTCTATATTATCAAGATCAAGAGAGTCAGCTAAGGGATCAGTATACCATTCTTTTATAATTATATATTTATCACCATCTTTTCTAAGATTTATATAATGGCAAGTGCCAAGTTTAAAATAATTTTCAATATTAGGTTCATCCTCATAGCTATAACAAAATTTTGTGCAGGCATAACAAATTACATTATACACATCTTTTTCAATTTCTTTTACTTTTGAAACTCTAATTATGGAGTTTATTTTTGTAAATGAAACACATTGTTTTTCACACCAATTAGTAAAGTATTTTGTTTTAGTAACTTCATTTTCATAAGCCCATTTTCCAACTTTTTTGTTTAAATCATAAAATACTTTTAAACCTTCACAATCTCTAGTCAAAATTGCAGAATTTCTATTTAAAAATATATTTTCTATTAAAGGTTGAAATTGTTGTTTTAATTCATCATTAGTATCAGTATCACTAGAAACATCAGTGAAGTCTTCTTGTATATTAGATATATTATGATCAGGAGATTCTAGTGCACTTACCGGTAAAGTACTTAAACTTGATAGAATTAAAATAAATGAAGTTATCTTATATAAAAGTTGATTCTTTTTTAGTAATAAGTTATTCATTTTCATTACTCCTTACTTGTCATTTGTTATTTTATTGAATTAATTTATAATAAAGTCTTATTATAGTTTGTGCTATATATTAAATTTTATATATAAATAAATATTAGAAATTATCAAATAACAAATTATTTTCATAAAATAAATATATAATATTAAAAATTGGAGATAGTATGTCAGAAAAAGAATTAAATAATATTTATGAAAATGGATTTACTTTAGATTTTGATAATGAAAGTAAGATAGTATTAATTTCAGATGTGCATAGAGGTGATGGAACATATTCAGATTCACTTCTATCTAATAGAAATATATATATAACAGCATTGAAATATTACTTGAAAAATGATTATACTTATATAGAAGTTGGTGATGGTGATGAATTATGGAAAAATAAGAATTTTAATGAAATAGCTTATTTTTATGATGACATATATAAATTATTTAATAGGTTTAGTAAGAAGAATAATATCTATTGTATCTATGGAAATCATGATTTTATAAAAAAGAAAAAAAACTTTAGTAAAAAGCAAGAAAAAGCTTTAAGAAAAATAGGTGCAGATTATGGAGAGGAATTTATAAAATTTATAAATAATAATGAATATTATGCAGGAATAAATTTAATGTATAAGCCTCTTAAAGAAAAAATACTAGTTACTCATGGTCATCAATTAGATTTTTGTAATAATGAAATATGGAGAATAAATGAAGTTTTAGTAAGATATATATGGCGTTTTTTAAATGGTGTTGCAGGTTTTAAAGATCCTACTAGATCAGCCAAGAGTAAAACAAAGCGAAGTATGGTAGATATTAAGTTGCAAAATTGGGCTAGAGATAATTGTACAATGATTATTTCCGGACATACACATAATAGTAGATTCCCAGATTTATATGATCCACCATACTTTAATGATGGATGTTGTGTTTATCCAACAGCTATTACAGCTATAGAAATAGAAAAGGGAAAAATAGAACTAGTAAAATGGATAATTGATGCACAAAATACTGGTTCACTTTGGGTAACTAGAAAGATTATTGCAGGACCTGTAGAAGTTTCTGCATATTTACAATATGCTAAGGAAGAAAGATTAAGAAGAAATAAATAATATATTATTTTGATATAAGTATAAATTTAAATTATAATATAAATAAAGCTAGAGAGGAGAAAATGATGAGTGATTTAATAGGAAAAGTTGCACTAGTTACTGGTGCTTCTCGTGGAATTGGAAAGGCAATAGCAAAAGAACTTGCAAAAAATGGGGCAAGTGTTATTATAAATTATTCTAAAGATGATGAAGGTGCTAATTCAACATTAAGAGAGATACAGGAGTTAGGAGGGTATGCTAAGGTAATTAAAAAAAATATATCAATAAAAGAACATTGTCAAGAACTTATAAAAGAAGTCATTGATACCTTTGGAAAAATTGATATATTAATTAATAATGCAGCAAAATCAGAAATTGGATTATTTATGGATGTAAATGATGAAAGTTTTGAAAGTCTTATAAACACAAATCTTCTAGCTCCTATGTATTTATCAAAATATGCATTAAATTATATGATTTCAAAAGGAAGCGGTAATATAATTAATATTTCATCTATTTGGGGTGAAGCAGGAGCATCTTGTGAAGTAGTATATTCAACTACAAAAGGTGGATTAAACTTATTTACAAAGTCACTTTCTAAAGAAGTTGCACCATTTGGTATAAGGGTTAATTCAATAGCACCAGGGGTTATAAATACAGAAATGAATAACTTTTTAACTGAAGAAGAAAAAAATCAATTAATGGATGAAATCCCTATGAATAGATTTGGAGATGTAAATGAAATTGCAAAAGCAGTTATATTCCTATGTAAAGATGATTGCAAGTATTTAACAGGACAAATTATTAGAGTTGATGGTGGCTTTTTATAATATATAGCTAAAGTAAAAGTGGTGATTAAGATGATAAAGATAAAAATAGATAAAAACAGGGCAAATGAGCCAATATTTAAGCTTGGATTTAAAGAGTTAGATGAAAAAGAAAATAGATTTCTAAAAAGAGCATTAATTGAAGGAAAAGAAATAAAGGGTACATATAAATATGAAATTCCATTAAAATATTTTCTACCAATTGTTAAAAATTTAGATAAAAATAATATAAAATTAGATAGATATAGTAAACTAGCATATTTAGAGTTTTCTGATGATTTTGATGAAAATTATTATTATATTTTAGAAGCAAATGCAAAGTTTATGAGAAAGTGGAGAGAAGAAGGTTGTCCTAATATATTTAAAGTAGAGATAGACAGAGAAACATTAGATGTGAAAAAAGAAATAGTATTTAAAAAAATAGATCGTGTCTACATTTAAATAAAAATTTTAGGTTTTGTTTAACTAAATTGCGAAATATCGCATTAATGCCGTGATGCCGAAAATTAATGATATAATCTCCATTAAGTAATATAATTTCGCTAAGAATTTATATTATTATTTCCATAAAATTAGCTAAAGCTTC
>UQQU01000021.1 GCA_900543325.1 uncultured Clostridium sp.
TTTTTATGGAAAGAAAGATATAAATTCTTAACGAAATTTACACAATTTCTGTAGGTAATATCATTAATTTTCAGTATCACGGCATTAACGCTTTAGTTCGAAATTTAGTTAAAGTCTTCTATTCTTATTATGTTTTCTACATCTTTTACTGTTCTTAAATCATATAGCTTGTCTATAGAGTCATTTATTAAAGCTTCTCTAGTTTTATGTGTTATTAAAACTAAAGTTACTTCATGATTTTCATCATGCTTTCTTCCCTTTTGAATAACTGATTTTAAACTTACTCTATTTGAACCAAAAATAGTAGTAATTTGCCCTAATACACCTGGCTTATCTTCAACAGTTACTCTTATATAATATCTACTTTCAACTTCATCTATATTCTTAACTTGCTTTTCCCACAAGTTATTTCTGATAATTGGATTTTGATTTTCCACTTCTATATTTCTTCTTAAAATAGAAATTATATCACTTACAACTGCGCTACCTGTCGGTAAATCACCTGCTCCTCTACCATAGAACATTAAATCTCCAACAGCATTTCCATTTATAAATATTGCATTAAATGAATCATATACATTAGCAAGTGGATGAGTTTCTGGAATCATAGTAGGATGCACTCTTAATTCTATTCTTCCATTATCATCTTTAGCGATAGCTAATAATTTTATTGACATTCCAAAATCACTAGCATATTTCATATCTATTGGTTTTATCTTAGTTATTCCTTCTCTATATACATCATTAATATCAACTTTAGTACCAAAAGCTAATGAAGCAAGAATTGCAAGTTTATATTGAGCATCGTACCCTTCAATATCTGATGTAGGATCTGCTTCTGCATATCCTTTATCTTTAGCCTCTTGTAATACTGAATCAAAGTCTAATTGTTCAAGTTCCATTTTGCTCAATATATAATTTGTTGTTCCATTAACTATTCCATATAGTTCATTTACTTTATTTGCAGTTAAATTTTCATTTATACCATTAATTATAGGTATTCCCCCAGCAACACTGGCTTCGTATTGAAACATAACTCCCATTTCTTCAGCCTTTTCAAATACTTCATCACCTTCTGTTGCAAGTAACATTTTATTGGCAGTAACTATATGTTTTTTTGCTTCCATAGCTTTTAACATATATTCTCTAGCAGGCTCTATCCCTCCCATAACTTCAACTACAAGTTTTATAGAATCATCATTTAATATCTCTTCAAAATCAGTAGTTAAAATATTTTCTGGTACTTCAACACCCCTATTTTTACTTAAATCTCTAACTAAAATTTTAGAAATTTCAATTTCATAACCTGATCTTTTCATTATTTCTTCTTTATTTTGTTGTAGGATTGTAAATACTCCTCTACCTACATTTCCTAATCCTAGCAAGGCTATTTTTACTTTTTTCATTAAGTAATCCCCCTTTTTATATCCCCAATTTATATGTATTATAAATATTATAATATATTAATTATAATACATTTCTTAAATTTTCCATATATTATTTTTTTAAAATTAAAAAAAATAAAAGAAGCTTTAAAAAGCTTCTTTTATTTTAATTTATCTTTTTCCTGCATCAAATATTTCACCAGCAGCCTTTGGTGCTTGTGAAGATTTAGAGAATATAATTAATGCAATTAATGTCACTACATAAGGGAATACCTTTAATACTACTAATGGTATACTTGCTAACTCTGGAATTACTTGTGCAACATTTGCTAATGTTGAGGCAAATCCAAAGAAGAAAGTTGCTGCTAATATTCCTAAAGGTCTCCATTGTCCAAATATTAATGCTGCTAATGCAAGGAACCCTAATCCTGCAACACTTCCATTAAACTCTCCAGAATATGTTACTAATATTATACATCCACCTAATGCAGCTAATGCACCTGATATCATAACACCAATATATCTAGTTCTCATTACATTAATACCTGCTGCTTGAGAGGCTTGTGGGTTTTCTCCACAAGATCTTAATCTTAATCCAAATGAAGTCTTATATAATAAGAATGTACTTATTATTAATATTGCTAATACTAACCATGTTGTAGCATAAGTCTTTGTAAATAATAATGGCCCTATTATTGGAATATCCTTTAATACTGGAATACTTTTTGGTAAGAATCCTAAAGTTATTCTTATGTTACCACTACCAGTCATATTTCTTGCTAAGAATACTGTTAAAGCTCCAGCCATCATATTAATTGCTGTACCACTTATAACCTGATCTGCATTTAAGTTAATACTTGCAAATGCATGTAAAAGTGAGAATAAAGCTCCAACTATTGCAGCAACTAAAAGTCCTATCCATAATGCTCCATTAACACCTGCTGCTTGAAGTTTAGATATTGTTAATGCTCCAGCAAAAGAACCTACTATCATAAATCCATCTAAACCTATATTTACAATACCACTTCTTTCACAATAAAGCGCTCCTAAAGCAGTAATTAGCATAGGTATAGTATACGCTATTGCATAAGGAAAAATTTGTACAACTATATCCCACATTATTTTTCCACCGCCCTTTCACCAGATGTTCCTAATTTTTTATCTTCTCTTTTTTTCTTTATACTCTTAATTACTTTATCCATAACCACGCTTGTTGCAGCAAAGTAAATAATTGTAGCTATTATTGTATCTGCTAATTCTGGTGGTACCTTAACATTGGCATTCATGAATCCTTTACCAACATATAATACTCCAAAGAATAATGCTGATAATAATACTCCAAAAGGAGTGTTGTTACCTAATAAAGCTACAGCTATTCCATCGAAACCTTGGGTTGGCATTACACCAATTTGAAGTACTGCAGAATTACCCATATATTGAGCAACACCTGCTAATCCAGCCAATCCACCTGCTATCATCATAGAAATTACTATATTTCTATTTACAGGCATACCTGCATATTCAGCACCAAATCTATTATATCCAACAGCTTTTAATTCATATCCTAAAACAGTTTTATTTAAAATAAACCATATAATTAATACAGAAAATATAGCTAAGAATATTCCATAGTTTATGTACGAACCACCAAATATGTTTGATAACCAATCAGCCTTTAAAGTTGCTGAATCCGCTAATCTACGTGACTCTGTCTCTGTAGTTCCCTTTAAATATTGTGGAACCATATAATAAACTATCCAATATGCAGTCCAGTTCATCATAATAGCTGAAACAACTTCATTAACGTTAAATAATGCTTTTAAAAGCCCTGGTACAGCTGCCCAAATAGCACCTGCTAAAATACCACAAATAATCATTAATGGTACTAATATAGGAGATGGCAAGTCAACTAATAATCCTATAGCTGTTACAGTAAAACCACCTGCTAACATTTGACCTGGAGTACCTATATTAAATAATCCAGTTTTATTTGCAAAGGCAAAAGATAATCCAGTAAGAATTAATGGCGTTGCAGTTGCAATTGAGTTACCTATTCTTTGAGGATTCATTAATCCGCCTTTAAATAGATAAGTATACCCATCTATTGGATTAAATCCCATTGCTAGCATTAGTAAAAATCCAGCAAGCAATCCTAAAACTACTGCCATCATAGATTTTAATAATTGATTCTTATGCACTAAGCTTCCTCCTTCTTTACGCCGGCCATCATTAAACCAACTTCATTTTCATTTGTTTCATTAGCATTTACTATACCTATTAATTCACCGTTATTTACAACAGCTATTCTATCAGATACATTTAAAACTTCGTCTAACTCAAGAGATACTAATAAAACTGCTTTTCCTAAATCTCTTTGTTCTACTAATCTTTTATGAATATATTCTATTGATCCAACATCTAATCCTCTAGTTGGCTGAACTGCAATTAAGAAATCTGGATCTGACTCTATTTCACGTCCAATTACACCTTTTTGTTGATTACCACCTGATAATGATCTTGCTATAGATTTTCCACCTTCACCAGATCTAACATCAAATGTTTCAATAATTTTTTGTGCATATTCAGAAATTTTAGCTCTATTAAGTAAACCATTCTTAGAAAATGGCTTATTTCTATAAGCTTTAAGCACCATATTATCTTCCATTGTATAATCAAGAATTAACCCTCTTTTGTGTCTATCTTCTGGAATATGTGCCATACCATCATCTATTCTTTCACGTATTGATTCTTTAACTATATTTTTTCCCTTAAATACAATACTTCCTGATTCAATATTTCTCATACCTGTTAATGCTTCTACTAATTCAGTTTGTCCATTACCTTCAACACCGGCAATACCAACTATTTCTCCTGCTCTAATATCTAATGAAAAATTCTTTAAGCCAAGTACTTTTTTATTGTTATTAACAGATAAGTTCTCTATTTTCACGACTACATCTTTTGGTTTTGCTTCAGTTTTTTCAACTTTAAATGATACTTCTCTTCCAACCATCATTTTAGCCATATCAGCTTCTGTAGTGTCTTTTACATCAACAGTTCCTATGTACTTTCCTCTTCTAATAACTGTACATCTATTAGCTGCTTCTTTAATTTCTCTTAATTTATGAGTAATTAAAATAATAGATTTTCCTTCTTTAGTCATGTTTTTCATAATTGAAATTAATTCATCTATTTCGCTTGGAGTTAATACTGCTGTTGGCTCATCAAATATTAAAACATTAGCATTTCTATAAAGCATCTTTAATATTTCTACCCTTTGTTGCATTCCCACAGAAATATCTTCTATTTTTGCATAAGGATCAACATTTAAACCATATTGTTTAGATAAATCTTCGATTTTTTTAGCAGCTCTTTTAATGTCTACTGTCAATCCTTTTCTAGGTTCGCATCCTAAAATTATATTTTCTGTAACTGTAAAGTTATCTACTAACTTAAAGTGTTGATGAACCATACCAATCCCTAAATCATTTGCAACATTAGGATTAGATATTTTTACTTCTTTTCCTCTAACCTTTATGCAACCTCTATCTGGCTTGTACATCCCAAATAACATTCCCATTAACGTTGATTTTCCCGCACCATTTTCACCTAAAAGAGCATGAATTTCTCCTTCCTTTAGTTGCAGTGTAATATTATCATTTGCTACTATTCCAGGAAACTCTTTACGGATATTCAGCATCTCAACTACATATTCCATGGATATCCTCCTCTTAAATAATTATTTTATTGACACACATTATTATTTATGCAAATTATAAATTGATATGCTTACATAATAATTTCATAATTACGCACGAAACTTCATTCTAAGTATAATTTATATAATTCGCATTTTCAACATTTTTTTCACTCTTTTTTATAAATAGCATATCACATTAATTATTTTTGTATATTTTTATTTAAAATTACTTAATATAGTTATATTACATCAATAAATACATCATTATTTTTTGTATTATTTTGTTTATTCTACTCACATATTGCTCATTTTTTTATAATTTACAATTTATAATTTATAATTAAACAATTAATTTCTTTTTTTAATAAGGTATTCATTTGAATTAGTATATACTACTGCCCATTTCTGCTATACTTTTTACAAAAAAGGAGCTATGTAAATTACTTTAACATAGCCCCATTTTATTAAAAATCTTATAATTCAGTTTTAACTTCTATTTCTCCGTTCTTAATAGCTTCTAATACTTCATTAACTTTAGTTACTGTATCATCATTTAAGTTTGGATTTTCTGCTGGAATACCAATACCATCGTTAGATGCATCAAATGTTAATGTTTGTCCACCTGGGAACTTATCATTTAATTCAGCTTCAATCATTTGGTAAGCAGCTTCATTAATTTTCTTAATAGCTGAAGTTAATATTACTGATTTATTTCCTTCATAAATACCATCATCATATTGGTCAGAGTCAACACCTATAACCCATACTTCTTCACCATTAACAACTCTTGTCTTAGCTTCTGTTATAACTCCAGTACCAACTCCACCTGCTGCAGCAAATATTGCTTTAACACCATTATCATACATTTGAGCTGCTAATTGTTGTCCTAAAGCTGTGTCAGAGAATGATCCTGAGTAAACTATGTTTTCAGCTTTTAAACTAACATTTGTTCCATAATTTTCATTGGCATAAGCTACACCTTGTTGGAATCCATAATTGAATTTTTGAACTGCTGGTATTTCCATACCACCGATGAATCCTAGTTCACCAGTTTGTAATTCAACTGCTGCTGCAACACCTGCTGCAAATCCACCTTGTTCTTCAGCAAAGTATATAGCAACTGTATTATCTGCTACAACATAGTTATCATTTCCATCGTTTGGTTCACCATCAATTATAACAAATTTTGCATCTTCATATTGAGTTTGAGCTTTATATATAGCTGTTTCAAATTTAAAACCTGGCATTACAATAAATTTATACCCTGCATCATAAAGATTTTGTATTTCTGTTAAATAATTAGCTTCTGTTTCTCCTGCTGGTTGCATGTAGTTCTTTTCAATTCCAAGATCTTTTTCAGCTTTTTGAATTCCTTCCCATGTACCTTGGTTGAATGATTTGTCATCAATTGTTCCTGCGTCAGTAACCATCCCAACCTTTAATGTTGCTTCTCCTGATTCACCGTTGCTTCCACAACCAACTAATCCTGTTACCATTAGTGCTGAAAGTGCTAATGCTAAAAACTTCTTTTTCATAAAAAATTTCCTCCTAAAACAATTATATTTTTTATAAACTCACAATACCTTCTCTTATACAAAAAAAACGTATTAATTTCTAAAGTGAAATTAATACGTTAAAACTCCCTTATATTTCGTGTAGAGTTAGTATATATCAAGTTCACTCATAGTCGGAAATTCATGGCTTCCGGTAGAAACATCCCACCACATCTGGGATTTATATGAGTCATTCTATTGTTCGTCTTTAATTATAATTTATCTGTCCATCTTTGTCAATAAAAGTTTTATTTTACATATTATTTGCAATTAATTTGTTGACTTTTGAAATTTCCTGAACTATTTTATCGAAAACAAATCACATTATTAAGCATATTAGTTATTTATTATTTTCAAAAAAAGGCTATGTTAATCATATTAACATAGCCCTACTTTTATAAAATCTTATAATTCACTTTTAACTTCTATTTCACCATTCTTAATAGCTTCTAATACTTCATTAACTTTAGCTACTGTATCTTCACTTAAGTTCGGATTTTCTTCTGGAATACCTACGGCATTATTTTTAGCATTGAATATTAATGATTGACCACCTGGGAATTCATTATTTAATTCAGCTTCTATCATTTGATACGCTGCTTCGTTTACTTTCTTAATAGCTGAAGTTAATATTACTGATTTATTTCCTTCATAAATACCATCAGCATATTGGTCACAGTCAACACCTATAACCCATGCTTCTTCACCATTAACCGTTCTTGTTTTAGCTTCTGTTATAGCACCCATACCAGTTCCGCCAGCTGCAGCAAATATTACTTTAACACCTCTGTCATACATTTGAGCTGCTATTTGTTGACCTAAAGCTAAATCAGTAAATGAACCTGAGTAAACAATGTTTTCAGATTTTAAACTAACAGATGTTCCAAGGTTTTCATTTGCATAAGCTACACCTTGTTGGAATCCATAGTTAAATCTTTTAACTGCTGATGATTCCATACCACCTATAAATCCAAATTCACCAGTTTGTAATTCAAGTGCTGCTGCAACACCCGCTACAAATCCACCTTCTTGTTCAGCAAACTGTATTGCAACTGTATTATCTGCTACAAGGTAATTACCGTTACCATCATTTGGTTCCCCATCAATTAATACAAATTTTGCATCTTCATATTTTTCTTGGGCCTTATATATAGCTGTTTCAAGTTTAAATCCTGGCCCTACTATAAATTTATATCCTGAATCATAAAGATTTTGAATTTCTGTTAAATAATCAGCTTCTGTTTCTCCAGAAGGCTTTAAGTAGTTCTTTTCAATTCCAAGGTTCTCTTCTGCTTCTATTATTCCTTCCCAAGTACCTTGGTTAAATGACTTATCATCAATTGTTCCTGAGTCAGTAACCATACCAACTTTTAATGTTCCTTCTCCTGAATTTGACGAATCGTTACTGCTATTTCCACAAGCAACTAATCCTGTTGTCATTAGCGCTGAAAGCACTAATGCAATAACTTTTTTCTTCATTTGTACATTCCTCCTAAATACTATTTAACAAACTCACCTAACCACAATAAAAAAGGCATATTAATTTCCAAAGTGAAAATAATATGCCTCAATTCTATTATTGTTCGTATAGAATCATGTATATCAATCTCACCCATAGTCGGAAATTCACGGCTTCCGGTAGAAACACCCCACCATATCCGGGGCCTATATGAGTTGTCTTATCGTCCGTGTCCATATTATATTTAATATTTTTTTTATTGTCAATATTATTTTTATATATATCATATTTTTTATAATAATCTTAAGTAAAAAAATGACTATGTTAATATCATTAACATAGTCCTAAATTTATATTAATATTATAGTTCAGTTTTAACTTCTATTTCATCTGCCTTCATAGAATTTATAACTTCATTAACTTTTGTGATTGTATCTTCACTTAAGTTTGGATTTTCGCTTGGAATACCCACTGCATCCTTCTTAATATCAAATCTTAATACTTGTCCACCTTTTAAGTTACCATTTATTTCATCTTCTATTATTTGATAAGCAGTTTCATCAATCTTTTTAATAGCTGAAGTTAATACTACTGATTTATTTCCTTCATATATTCCATCATCATATTGGTCAGAGTCAACACCTATAACCCATGCCTCTTCGCCATTAACAACTCTTGATTTAGCTTCTGTAATAACACCTATATTAACACCTGCAGCAGCAGTAAATATTGCCTTAACTCCTCTATCGTACATTTTAGCTGCTAACTGTTGACCTAGAGCAGTATCATCAAATGAACCTGAGTAAACTATATTTTCAGCTTTTAAAGTAACATTTGTTCCATAGTGTTCATTAGCATAAGCTACACCTTGTTGGAATCCATAATTAAACTTTTTAACTGATGGTATTTCCATTCCACCCATAAATCCAAAATCACCACTTTGTAATTGAACTGCAGATGCAACACCTGCTATAAATCCACTTTGTTCCTCAGCAAAGTATATAGCAACTGTATTATCAGCTATAGAATAATTGCCGTTACCATCATTAGGTTCCCCATCAATTAATACAAATTTTGTATCTTTGTATTGATCTTGTGCCTTGTATATAGCTGTTTCAAATTTATAACCTGGTGTTAATATAAACTTGTAACCTGAATCATAAAGATTTTGTATTTCTGTTAAATAGTTAGCTTCTGTTTCCCCTGCTGGTTGCATGTAGTTAGTTTCAAGTCCAAACTCTTTTTCAGCTTCTTTAATTCCTTCCCATGTACCTTGGTTAAATGACTTATCATCAATCGTTCCTGAGTTTGTAATCATTCCAACTTTTAATGTACCTTCTCCTGATGTTGATGAATTATTATCACTTCCACAACCAACTAATCCTGTTACCATTAGAGCTGAAAGTACTAATGCAACTATTTTCTTCTTCATAAGTAGACTCCTCCTAAATATTATGGTTTTGATACGCTTATAATATTTACCCTACTTTTAAAAGATACATGAATTACTATAGTGAATTTAATACACCATAACTCATATATAGTTCGTATAGAGTTAATATATATTAAGCCCACTCATAGCTGAAAATTTAAGGTTTTTCGTAGAAACATCTCACCATATTTGAGATTTATATGAGTCCTTTAATTATCTTCGTATCATTATAATTTATCTGTTTTTTTTGTCAATATATGATTTATTTTGTGTAATATTTTTTTATTTCTCTTTTTAAATTTATGTTTTTTAATTAATTTAATAATAAAAAAAGAAGATTAAAGCTTATTAATCTCTAATCTTCTTTTATCATATTATAACTTTAAAAGTATAATTTACTTATATTAAATTAATATATTAACATTATACTCTCTTAACCAATTATCAACTTGTATTAAATATGCAATCATTTGTGGTCCTGTCATAAGTTGTCCAAACCAAGGTGTCTTATATGCGTCTCCCTTTGTGTCCACTATTTCTTGAACCTTATCTTTGTTTATTATTTCAAGTATAGGTGAAGTTTTATCATCTAATATCTTATTCATCATACTACAAACAATATTTGTATATATAGGATTATGAGTCTTTGGATATGGACTCTTCTTTCTATATACTATCTCATCTGGAAGTATTCCTACTAAAGCTCTCCTTAATAGACCTTTTTCTCTTCCATCTAAAAGTTTTACGTCCACAGGTAAATTGAAAGCATAATCCACAATTCTATAATCTGCAAAAGGTACTCTAACTTCTAAACTATTATACATACTTACTCTATCTTTTCTGTTTAACAAATTAACCATAAACCATTTTAAATTTAGATAAAATAACTCTCTCATTCTATAAGTTTTTTTATCCTCATTATCTAAATGTGGTACTTGTTTTAAAGTTTTCAAGTATTCTTCATTAGTAAGCTCTTGAATCTTTATATTTTTCAAATTATCATTTAGAATTGTCTTTCTTTCACCAACAGACCTTGACCATGGGAAAGTATTAGCATTTATCATTTCCTCATGAGTAAACCATGGGTAACCAGCAAATAATTCATCTGCACATTCTCCTGATAATCCAACAACAAAGTCTTTCCTAATTTCCTTACAGAATAACAATAGTGATGAGTCTACATCTGCCATACCTGGCAAATCTCTACTGAATGTAGCTTCTCTCAATGCATGAGCTAAATCCTCTTGCTTTAATAAAACAGTTCTATGATCACTATCTATAAATTTAGCCATTCTTTCTGCAAAATATTGGTCTGAAGTAGGTTGAAATAATGATGCTTTAAAATACTTATCATTACCTTCATAGTCTATTGAATAAGTTGTTAGTTTTTTTCCTTTTTCTTTAAAGTCATCAGCTGCTATAGCTGATATTGCTGATGAATCTAGTCCTCCTGATAAAAAAGTACATACCGGAACATCTCCTACCAATTGTCTTCTTATAGCATCAATTAATAGTTGTCTAACATGACTTATTGATTCATCAGTTGTCTCATTTAATTCTCTAGCTTCAACTTTCCAATATTCCCATATCTTCATATTATCCTTTGTTACTAACATACAATTTGCTGGTGCTATTTCATTTATTCCCTTATATACTGCACTTCCTGGAGATACTGCTGGTCCTAATGCAAAAAGCTCTGTTAATCCATCTCTATCAATTTCTGCTTTTACTTCAGGATGTGCAAGTATTGTCTTAATTTCTGATCCAAAAATTAGTGTACTACCTTTTTTAGAATAAAATAATGGCTTAACCCCCATAGGATCTCTAGCTAAAAATACTTGTTGCTTATCTTCATCATATATGGCAAATGCAAATATTCCATTTAACTTTTTAATAGCATCTATTCCCCAAGCAATATATGATGTTAATAGTACCTCTGTATCTGAGTAAGAATCAAAAGTAAAATTTTCTTCTAATAACTCTTTTCTTAAGTCTTCTGTATTATAAAGTTCTCCATTATATACTATAACGTATTTTTTCCCACCTACAATTTTAATCATTGGTTGTTTACCTCCCTCAGGATCAACAACTATCAATCTTCTGTGTCCTAATAATACGTTGTTAGAGTCATATAGTCCTTCACTATCTGGTCCTCTTCTCTCTAATGTCTTTACCATCTTACAAAGTATATCTCTTTTTCCTTTTAAAATTCTATCAAAGTCTACCATTCCAGCTATTCCACACATAATTTCACCTTCTCATTAAATTCATATTATAGAATATGACGAACATTGTCTTTAAGTGAAAATTTAGTTAATACGCAACAAAAGAGAGACAGCGAATGCGTCTCTCTTTTGCTTGCTAAATGTGTTATATCATTAATTTGGGATTTAACTAATTCATTTCTTTTTCTTTTTTTATTGAGATAGCTAATGTAGTTATTAAACCACCCCATAATACTATTGCACCAATTGCAAAATAAGTTAATGCTGTTGCCGTCATATTAAACTACCTCCTATTCAAATTCCTCAAAATTTTCTATTTTCTTATTTTTCCATGGTCTTCTTGAGAATAATAGAGCTACTATTATTCCTAGTGCAATAACAGACCATCCATAGGCAAATAACTCTAGTAAGTTATATCCACCATAAGGTGTTTTAATTTCTGTTACAAAATTGCTAACTAACATTATTGCTAACATTGTTGGTGTTATAAACTTAATAGTGAAATCCCACCATCTTCCTATCCTAAAGTATGAAGTTTTATTTGTATGATTTCTAATCGTTTCAGGTTTAATTATCCATCCTATAACAATAGCTTCTAATAATCCTACAACGACGATTCCATAACAGTTAATGAAATTATCCATTATATCTAATATATATAATCCTGCTCCTGATGCAAATGTTGCACTCATAATAACACCTAGTAAAGCTATACCAGAAACAACTTTCTTACGTTCCCAACTTGTTTTATCAATTATAGCTGATGATACAGCTTCAACTAAAGATACACAAGATGTTAATCCTGCGAAAACTAAACAAGCAAAGAATAAACATCCAAGTATAGTTCCCCATGTTCCCATAACTGAAAATACTTTAGGGAACACTATAAATGCTAACCCAATACCACTTGAAACAACTTCATCAATTCCAACACCTTGGCTTGTTGCCATAAACCCTAAAATTGCAAATACCCCAATTGCACATAAGAATTCAAATCCACAGTTTGCAAATCCAGTCATAAATGCACTATTATTTATATCTGTCTTTTTAGGTAAATAGCTTGAATAAGTCATCATTATTCCCATAGCTAAACTTAATGAATAGAATACTTGTCCATATGCTGCTATCCAAACCTTTGGTTCCATTACCTTGCTCCAATCAGGAGTGAATAATTTATTTAATCCTAAAGTAGCCCCCTCTAAAGTTACACCTCTTATAACGATTATTACCATTATTCCAACTAATGTAGGTAATAAAACTTTATTTAATTTCTCTATACCACCTTTTACACCTCTATAACATATAAACCAACTAATTCCCCAAACCAATACTATTCCAATTAATACAGGCCAAATAACTGTTCCAAATTGGAATGGTGATTCTGTAAGCTTTAAAAAGTCATTATAGAAAAATGAATTTGGATCACTACCCCAACCTTTTGAAAAGCTTAGTGTAAAATACTTCATAGCCCAACTTAAAATCATTGAATAATATCCTAATATAAAGAATGCAGTAATACTTGGCCACCATCCAAGCCACTCCCATTTTTTATTTCCTCTTGCCATAGCTAATGGAGTAGACCCTTTAAATTTATGTCCCATTCCATATTCTAAAATCAATAACGGTATACCAGCTGTAAATATAGCAAAAAAGTATGGAACTAAAAATGCTCCTCCTCCATTTTCATAAACTAGGTATGGAAATCTCCATATGTTACCTAAACCAACTGCCGATCCTACTGCCGCTAATATAAAACCAAGTTTTGTCCCCCACTGGTCTCTTTTATTCTCCATTGTTATTCCCCCTTTTTGTCATCTTTAATATGTGCTTCAACTAACCTTGTCTTTATAATATATTACTCTATTATTTTTTTCAAGCTTTTTATAAAAAACTATCAATTCAAACTTGTATTTTCTTATTGATTTATTAATAATTTTGTAATTTTATTTATATTTTTATTTTTTCCGCATATAAAACTATTGATATATCTTACTTTAATTGAATTTACAATTTGTTAATTTATTAGGTAAATTCTTCATTTTTTCTTCTTTAAAACGCTTTCATTTCTTTTCTTTAGATATATCTATAATTTTTTTTATTAATAAAATAATAAAACAGAAAATATTTTATTATTTTATTAATAATATAACACTTCCTGTTTTAATTTATTATTTAGTTTTAAATCTATTTGCTAAGAATTCAGCAACTCCATCTTCTTCACAACTACCTATTACCTCAGTAGCTATTTTTTTAATCTCTTCAGCTGCATTTGCAGTAGCATATGCTTCATCAGCTAATTCAAACATAGGTATATCATTTAAATTATCCCCAAAACAAATAACTTTACTATAATCTATATATTTTGATAAATATTTTATACCATTAGCTTTAGAGGCCTCACTACTATATGCTTCTAAAAAGTAACAATCTTCATATACATCTTTATAATAGTTAACTGTTATTCCTTCAATAGCACTAATTTCTTCGGCAATTGATTTTATTTTTTCATAATCATCAAAAGCTACAAAATTAATTATGTTAGAATATATTATTGATTCCTTATAATTTTCAATCTTTACAAAAGTTTTTAACTTTTTATCAGTTCTTTCTTTATAAAAATTATATTCATAAACATTTTCAAATTCTTTATGATATACCCATAAATGATTATCTTTAACACCATATACTAATGGATTTTTATTATATGATTTAAAAATATCTAACACTTTATTGGCTGATTCTTTCTCTATTCCTTTAATATCTATATACTTTAATTCTTTTGTATCATATATTAATACTCCATTCATTAAAGCAACTGGCAATTTTAAATTTAAATCTTGCAATATTTCAACTGCTGTTGCTGGAGTTCTAGCCGTAGCTACAGTAAAATTAACACCTTTATCAATTAATTTATTTAAAATTTCTACAGATTTTTTAGGAACCTCTCTCTTACTATTAATTAATGTTCCATCTAAATCAGTTACAAACAATTCCATATTTTCACTCTCCTCTTTTGTACTTCTTTAATATAGGGTTATTTAGTTTACCACATAAACATAATTTATGCCACATAAAAATTTAAAGAGTTATATTAATCTGATTTCTATGTATATAATTACTATATCCATAAATCAAACTAACATAACTCATTAGTCAATATGAAAATATCAACATTAAACTATGCTATATTAAAATCTACATATTCATTTAATATATAACCTATTGTATCATTATATTGTATTTTACTCCACTCACCATTATCTTCTATTACAGAAACTTTTTCTCCCATAGCAATTGTCCCCATAACATTTGCTTCATAATTGGATTCATCTCTTACTTTTAGTGATAACGTAACAGCTGTTCCTTCTCTTAAAACTGTATTTTCTGCAATACTTCTTGTGTTTACTAGAATATAATCTTTTGATACATATCCATAACCACTTCCGTATTTTATTTTATACCAACTTCCGCTTGTTTCTACTATTTCTACTTGTACCCCATTACTTAATGAACCTATTACAGAATAGCTTGTTCCTGCTCCACTTCTTACATTTAATGCACCATTTACTTTTATCGTTCCAGTTTGCGTTGTTGTAGCATTACTATTTCCACTATTATTACTATTATTACTTCCACTATTATTTAATATAACATTTGTCGCTAAGTAATCCATTATTCCACTAACAATACCCTCTGCAACTTTATCTTGATAACTGCTAGAACTTAAATTCTTAGCTTCAGTAGGATTTGATATAAATCCACACTCAACTAAGTTAGAAGGCATACTTGCAGTTTGAATTACTGAATAATTAGCAGTCTTAACCCCTCTATTAGTAGCATTAGTAGATTGTATTAAATCATTTTGTATTTCAACTGCTAATTCTTTACTATCTTGTCTTGATGAGTGATAGTAAGTTTCTATTCCATTAGCGCTAGAACTTGTTGCAGAATTTTGATGTATAGAAACAAATATATCAGATCCCCAATTATTTGCCATTGTAGTTCGCTCAGTTAATGACAAATATGTATCATCATATCTACTCATTTTTACTTGTACACCTTTTGCTTTTAACTTAGCCTCTATTTTTTGTGCTATTTGCAGATTTATTTCATCTTCAAATACTCCATTTTGTACTGCACCATTATCGTATCCCCCATGCCCTGGGTCTATAAATACTTTATAATAGTCTCTATCAACATTTTTAGTTATACTTCTTGAATAACTAGCCGTTGATACTCCCTGCTCTGTTATGCATACTTCTAAGATATATACTGTATCAGCTGTTTGTTGAGATACAAAGGTACTACCAACAGCTTTTCCTACTAATTCTCCGTCAACTATTTCTGCTACATTTTCATTATAAATAGTCCACCCTTCATTTATAGGTAAGTTTATAGCTTCACCGACAGTTAAAACTAATCCATCCTCTAATACGATTTCTTCATCTTTATATTTTTCTAATAATTTAATCAAGTCACTTTCTGATACATTATAAATTTCCTCTGCTTGTACTATGCTAGAAGGAGTTATTAACATTCCTGAAAGTATCAATAGACTTAATATCTTTAACTTATTAATATTAACCACCTTGCTTTCTATTTACGTATAAGTGAGATTTCAAATTTTAATTTTCTCAATATAACTTGAGTTAAACTCAAAATTTAACCAGTTTAAGTATATATACTATATTTATTATCTATTTCAAAATAAACTTTCTATATTACATTATACATAATTTTACGGCAAAATGAATCAAATTTTAACGAAAATTTGGTATAATTTAAATTAAAAACATTATATTTCCACTTTTGATATAAATATGGGAATATAAAGAAATAAAATCACAATATATTCATTTATATTGTGATTTTATTTCTATACTATTTAATTTTTTTCCAAGCAATCATTACAAATTCTTTACCTGTTTCAGATTTAACTAAATCTTCAGCTTTTTTTATAGCTTCTATTTCTTCTTTATTTACTTCTGCAACTTTATAATCCATAGCTTCAGCTCCTTTAAATGATATATTATAGTTTTTGAAACTTTAACTATATGTATTCATTTAAATCAATTACTATATTTTCTAATTTTTTATTACTTTAATTAAATCTCCTTCTAATCCTATTACTGTTTTATTATGTCTAATATATCCACTTATAATGTCAATTGCATCTTTTGATATTACTTCACCTGCACAAATTAATGGAATTCCAGGTGGATAAGGAATTAATGCTTCCTTTGAAACTCTACCTACACTTTCATAAATATCTACATACTCGAATTTCATATTAAATGCCTCATACGGTTCTAATGCTTTCTTAGGAATTACACTATAATAATTTTGATATTGCATATCTACTATTGATGATAAATCTAATTTTTCAAGTGAATCATATACTTTTTCAAAATCTTTTTCTACATTAAATGGTGATAAAATTAAAACTACTCCACCTGCAAAACTCATTTCACATTGTATATTCATATTTCTTAAATAATCTAATAACTTATGTCCACTATAACCTTTTGATAATATCAATATATATCTACTTGAATCTAGATTATATCCTTTAGGTAAGTCTCTCTCATTTAAAACACTTACTTTATTTAGCTTATTGATTTTAATACTCCATTTATTGGCTAAATCTATTAATTTATCATAATCTTCTTTTCCGTAATTATCTAAATAATATCTTGAATAATCTAATGATGACATTATTAAATATGATGGTGATGTAGTCATAAATGCTTTTAAATAAAAATCAACATTATTATCATTATTAACTAAAAGATATGATCCCTGCGTTAAACTTGGTAATGTTTTATGTGCACTTAAAACTATATAATCTGCATATTTAACTATAGATTTAGGTAATTTTTCAGTTATTCCATAATGTGCTCCATGGGCTCCATCTATAATTATTTTCAATCCTTTTTTCTTTAATTCTATTAAAGTATCAAATATATCATAACCAATTCCAAAATAATTTGGATAAGTTAATATTATTCCCTTTGCATCTTTACATTCATCTAATGCCTTATATATTTCCTTTTCTGTAGGTGGTAGGAATATCCCCTTATCTTCATGAATTACAGGTTCAATATACTTAACTTTTAGTTTTCTTAAAATAAGTCCATTATAAACTGATTTGTGGCAATTTCTCTCTACTAAAACTTCATCACCTTCATTAAAAGCATCAAAAATAGAAGCTAAATTTCCAGCAGTACTACCATTAACAACAAAATATGCTTTTTTAACATTATAAGTTTTTGCTAATAATTCTTGAGCTTCTTTTATTACACCTTCTGGACAGTGAAGATTATCTAATGGATCAACTTCTGTAATATCTAAGAACCCCATATTATTTACAAATTCTTTTCCTATATCGTCTCTTAAAAAGCCAATCCCACTTTTATTTCCTGGCATTGAAAGAATAAGGTTATTTTCTTTTCTATATTTTAAAACTTCATCTAGTAACGGTATTCTTTTACTCATCTCTTCCTCTTCTTAACAAATTGATTTAATCTTTATGAAAATCAACTTAACTATTTATTACTTATCACTTGAACTGTCATATTTTTCAACACTTTATTAGCTGTATCAATAATATAATCTACAGGTATTTTATCTAAATTTTCAGTTTCATCAATATATAACATTCCATCTCCAAACATAGTATCATATGTAGATATTCCCATTGCTAATCTTACGCTTTGCTCATTTGCAAATAATCTTTTCAACCTAAAACTCTTTATTAAATCTTCAATATCATTCTTTTGTAATATAGATCTATATCCATTAATATTTTTTATCAATTCTTTAACTATCTCTATAGACTTTTCTACATTTTCATGTGCAGTACTATAAGTAATTTTATAAACTTTTATATGCTCTTCATTAGCTACTCTTGTTAATACATCATAAACTAAAGCATTTTTTGTTCTTAATGTATCAAATAGAACAGAATTTACTCCTTCTCCAAAATATTGATTAAAAATTCTTAATGCTTTTATTTCCCACTGATTTAACTCATCAATAGGGAATATAATTTGAACTTTAGCACTATTAATATCTTCTTTATTATCTATAAATACTCCACTCTTAGGAATAGTAATGACTTTTTCCGTTTCAGGTAGTTTCTCACTTCTCCAATCTATAAAACACTCTTCTACCATATCTCTTACTTCTTCAAACTCTAAATCTGAAATAATAGTAATAGTTGCATTATTGGCACAATAATAGTTATTAAAAAAGTCTATTGCATCATCTATTGTCATACTATTTAATGATTCCTCAGTACCTATAATAGGATACTTAATTCTTCTATTTTCCATACAATTATAATAAAGTTTATCTTCCGTATATTGCTCTAAGTCCTCATCCCATTCCTTAAGTTCCTGCTTTATTACTTCCATTTCTTCCTTAAAGCCATCTTCAGTAAATACTGGTGCTAAAAGAATATCTGAAAATAAATCTAATCCCTTTTTTAAATCATCACTTAATAAAGTGCCATAGAATACAACATAAGGATAATTTGTCATGGCATTTTGAAAACCAAATATACTACTTAATTCTGTGTTTATTTCCTTTTCACTTCTTGTCTCTGTTCCTTTATATACCATATGTTCGGTTACATGTGCCACTCCTAATATTTCCCCATCACGAGCTGCTCCTGCATCTAATGATATACATATTGAACTTAATTCACTATTACTCTTTTTATAAATAAATTTTAATCCATTATCAAAAATAAAATCCTTCATTTATGTATCACCTCTTTTTTTATTATATCATTTTTTTATTTCTTATTATTCTTGCTCGCTCTTTAATATTATGCTTTTCTATCTAATACAAAGTTATGATATCCTTTATCTTTATATAGTATCCTGTTATATAAAAATGTTGTTAACAACACTTTTATATAACATTAATCAATATAATTAAATATTTATTATTATCTTACACTATTTAAATAGCCAGTCCAGCAATTATATAATTAAAATTATTTTCCTTAAAGTTACTTATTTAAAATTTTGTAAAACAAAAACAAGCCATTATCAGAACTGATAATCGCCTCATAACACTTATAGATTTATAAAAATCTTAATCACTCTTATACAATTATATAGGTGTTGATTTTGCTTTTATTTTATCCCAAGATATATATGTGTTTATTTCTGCTTTGACATTAACTTTAAAATTTATTTTTTCCAGAACTGGTTTATCTTTTTTATAGACTATACTATTTTTATATTCAAAAGCTCTCCAGATTAAGTAATGCTCTAAATATTTGCTAGCTACTCCATTAAATTTACTAAGCCATGTCTTGATTTTATTTGAATATGCTATATCTATATTCGAAATTTTATTATCTTTTAATTTAACCTTATTAATTTCATTAAATCCTTTTGCAAAAACTTTTAATCTACCATCTAAATGACCTACGACATAAGCTTTTCTATCTAACCTTGGAATAATATTATCTCTTATATCAAAAAGTCCAATAAAATTTCTAGCTGCAAAAATTGGAATAATATCTATATTATCATTAATAGCATTAACAATTATAATGCTATCTCTTTTTTCTTCATGATATCTCCTATCCCCTTTAAAATTTTCATTCAAAACTAGTTTTGTTAATTCAACATATGAGTCTATCTTTTCAATATAATTTTTTTCAACTAAATCATGTAAAAACCTATGTCTCCAGAAAAATGCTGTTACTAAAGATATATTCATCCTAAGAGCGCACTCCCTTAAAGATAGACCATCAATAAAAACTTCAAAATATTTTTCCCACATCTCTTTAAATTTTTTAGAATATCTAAAGGGATTATTTATATCATTATTAAATGTTTTTCCACAGTCCTTATTCTTGCATTTATATCTTTGAATACCCTTATAATAACCATATTTAATAACTTTCTCTCCCTCACAATATGGACATAAATTTTTATTGTCTTTATCACACTTTTGACAACTACTATTTGATTTTCTGTATTTTTTTATATCTTCATTATTAGATTGCTTATTCATTAAAATTCTATAGATATTAATCACAATTACATCACCTATTGTAATTTTTACCTCATATCCATAGCAATAAACTATTGTATATACTTTTTGTAACTTATTCTAAAAGCTTAGTTTATAATTCTCAAATTTATATTTAAAATCCTATCTTATATTAAAAACTACTGATAATAAAAAATAACAAGAACTAAGATATACTCTTGTTCTTGCTATTTGTTTCTATTTATTCAGCTTTAAGTGCTATTGCACATTCAATTCTCTTCTTTTGCATTTTACATCCTATTTCATAAGGAATATTCATATCTCCATTAAATGCAAAGTTATTTGCTTGACATCCCCCACTACAGTAGAATCTTGCCCAACATTCTCTACATTTTGGCTTGTTGTAGATGTGAGCCTTCTTAAATTTCTTACCTAATTCAGCATCATATGTATCATCATAAATGCTTCCTAGCTTAAATTCTTCCTTACCTACAAATTGGTGACATGGGTAAACTTCTCCTTGTGGAGTTATTGCAACATACTCAAATCCTGCACCACATCCTGAAATTCTCTTGTAAACACATGGTCCACCATTTAAATCAATGTTAAAGTGATAGAAGTTGAATTCATCGCCTTCTTTCTTTCTTCTAGCCATTTCATTATATAGCTTATCATAGTTTTCAAATATTTCTGGTAAGTGTTCTTCCTTAAGTTCTAAGAAATGTCCTTTTTCTAAAACTACTGGTTCAATTGAAATTTCTCTAAATCCTTCATTTACCATAGCTTTAACATCTTCATAGAAGTCAGTATTAGCTCCTGTAAATGTTCCTCTTACATAGTAATGCTTAGATTTATCTCTCTTTTCAATCATTCTCTTAATGTTTGGAAGTATATCATCATAAGAACCACTTCCATCTACTTTAATTCTTACATTATCATTAACTTCTTTTCTACCATCTAATGAAAGGATTATATTCCCCATTTCTTTATCCATGAAGTCCATCATGTCTTCATTTAAAAGAGTTGCATTAGTAGTCATAGTAAATCTAATATTCTTTTTCCAAGCTTTTTCATTTTCTCTTGCATAAGCTATTATTTCTTTAATTGTGTCCATGATCATTGTTGGTTCTCCACCAAATAAATCAATTTCAATATTTCTTCTTGGACCACTTCTCTTAACTACATAATCTATTGCTTTTTTAGCAGTTTCAACAGACATTACACCTTTATGTCCATTGTATTCACCTTCATCTGCAAAACAATATTTACATCTTAAATTACATCCATGAATTATATTTAAACATACTGCCTTAATATAATCTCTGTCATCCATTGATGAATGTGCTATATCTTCGTATTGATCTCTTGAATATAATATATCTTCATCAATAAGTTCTAATATTTCTTCATAAGCTTCTGATATAGTTTCTTCACCATATTTAGCTCCGAATTCTTTTATAAGTTCTTCTTTATCTCTTAGTTTATTATCATCTACTAAATCATAAACTAATTCATCTACAATATGTACAGCGCCTGTATTAACGTCTAAAACAAAGAAATTATCTCCCTGTTTAAATTTGTGTATTAAAGCCATTTCACTTTCCTCCTAGTAATATTTTTCCCCTATATCTTGAAACAATATCTTATTTAATCCTAATGTCAATTTGATAAATCAACTTCTACTAAATATAAAGTTAAGCAGCAACTTTTTTCAAGTTACTGCTTGTCTTTAATTAGTTTTCACACTCTAAGTTAGCAACTGTGCAAGAAGTTTTGCAAGCTGATTGGCATGAGTTTGCACATTCCTTACATCCTGGTTTGCATAAGCTATTTTTGATGTTTGTTTTGTTGATTGTTTTTATGTGTTTCATGTCGAATCCTCCCTATTTCAAATATAACATTGGTAATTATAGCACAGTTTATCATGGTAATAAAGTATTTATTTTGTAATACTGTGTTGCGTTACCTTTACAATAAAATATATATTAAAAAAGCATTTATATTATTACTTGTTATTAAATTTTATCTTAAAAAAATAAAACAGCATCTACTATTAATGTAAATGCTGTTTCTTTTATAAAGAAGTTTCTTTTTTTATTTCTTCTATCATATCGTCTTCTGATAAGGTTTTATCATCATATGAACTATAAATATCATTTAAATGTACTGTATAGTATACATTCTTACTCTTCTTTTCTTTTTTATTATTTTTATCTTCTTCACTAACATTCTTAGTTTTTTTATCTATATTATTTTTCACTAAAACACCTGCTGCCACTGATGCTACAACTGCTGATAATGCGCCGAAAATTAATTTTTTATTATTTTTTAGATTCATACTCTTCACCTCACTATTATAAAAATTATATACAGATTAATTACTTTAGTCAATTTACAAAACAACCAAATTCTTATTATATACTCCAAATTTTAAACTTATAAATTTTTTAATTAAAGTTATCTCTTATTATTAATATTATTCTCACTAATAATACTACTTATTAGTTTGAGTAAACGTCTCTCTTTCTATATCTATACTATCCTTTATATTGTTAAAATCATTTTTATTATTAGATTTAACTATATCTTCAACATTTACAATAGAAGTATTACTACTTTCACTTTCTATAAAAACATCATCATCTATTATACTATCTTTAAATTTATTCATAATTTTCTCCTTACTCTCCTAACTTATTATTTATTAAATTAATAATTCCCTCAATATTTTCATTTACATCTATATCGCCATACCAATTTTCTAAATCTACATTTTTATTGTCTCCAAAATATTTTGCCTTAAGTATTATTTCTGGCCTATATTCAAAATGTAGAATGTCAAAATGAGCCCACTTTCCTCCCCAAACAAATCCATGATTCTCAAAGGCATCAACAATTGCCTGTGGATAAGAAGCTATTCTTTTACTTCCTTCCTCTTTAGATACCCACTTCCAATAATCTGAATCACTCCTATTTAAATCAATTGAAATTCCATATGCATGCGCACTTAAAAGTCCAGTATCTTGTATATGTCTATAATTATATCCACCACTTAATGGAGCTACATAAGATTCATCTTGTGATCCTCTTTGAAGGGTATTTGAAATATCATTTAATGCAGCTTTCAGCTCTTCACTAGCTTTATTAACAGTACTGAACATTACTGTTCCATAATAAGTTGATATTAACTTTAAATTTTTCTCAATTTCACTTTTACTTTCTCCATACATGGCTCCTAAAAATTTATAACTTCTTATTCTACCTGGATCATAATTATCATCCATTACTTTATCAATCATATTTAATGGATAAATATCACTTAATGTATCTTCTAAATCAGCATTAAAAAACTTTTGATCATAAGTTTTTTCTTTTTTATCATCGTATAATATTTTCTTACCATTTTTCATTACGATATAAATAGAACCATTAGAATCTTTTTCTATATCTATTATTTGCTCAGGATAAGCTAACATAAGAACTAATAAATCTTGTTTTACATGAGTAATATCCTTACTCTCTTCTATAGTAATTCCATAAACCTTATATGGTATAACTAATAGCATCATTACAAAACATATTATTTTGATTCCATTTTTCATCTACCTCACCTCTTATAGATACAATTTTGTTTCGATTCTTCTATCATATTCTGACCAATTTCCTGCCTCCGTTTTTTCTTTTATTTGAGATATTTTATTCATAGTTGCATCTATAGAATCTGCAGAGTTAAGAATAAATGATTCCTCCATTCTCATTTCTCTTGGTGAACCATATTCAAGCTTTCCATGATGTTGTACTATACAGCCCTTCATTCTAATCATAAAATCATCTGAATAAAATCCTGGATTATCATTAAATGCTTTATCAAGCATTTCTGTCCCAATTACTATATGACCTTCCATTTCTCCTCTAAGTGTATATTTAAAAGGCCCATCATAATATAACTCATATATTTTCCCTATATCATGAAGCTTTGCTGCAAGAATTGCAATCTCTTTATTTCTACAATCATACCTTTCACAAAGCATAATAGTTAAATACATAACCCCTAATGTATGCTCTGCTAATCCTCCTATATAATTATGATGCATAGAAACTCCTCCAATTGCTCTTTTAAACTTCTCCACAAAATCTTCATCTTTAAAAAAGTAATCATTTAAAGCTTTTCCTTCTCTAGATATTATATATTCTTCTGTATATAATTCTATTTCAGCCATAATGTCTTCTATATCTCTTTTAACTGTAGGTAGATAATCTATAGAATTATATTCATCTATAAATTCATATTTTTTAACTTCTAGATTAACATCCTTTTTACCCTCTATTTCAATAACCTTGCCCTCAACAATATCTCCTGCTTTATTTTGTATAGTTGCTTTTATTTCTCCAGTTTTATCAGCTAAAATACATACTACCTTAGTAGTATCTCTAAAAATCACTCTCATAACCATTAATGATGTTTTTATTTCACTTCCATTTTTAACATTTGCTAAAAATACATCTTTCTTCATTATCTATTTCCTCCAAAGACCACAAATATTATAATTTAGTTTAACCTAAAGAATATTAAAATATTTTAATAATTACTTTCACTTTATAAAAAAACTTTCCTTAAATATATACTGTAATAAATCTAAAAACATCCTTATTTGATTATTTAATAATACTAACTTCAACTAAAGAAATAACAATAAAATTTATTTATAAAATAACAAGGAGTATTTAAAGTTTAAATACCTTTTAAACTTTAAATACTCCTTTAAATTAATATCTAATTACTATTAAACTTATTCTCCAATTCCACTCTTTTCAAAACTTTCTGTGAAACCATGTGTTAATTTATTTATTGGCTTCTTAAGGAATAATGAAATAAGTATAAATATTACTCCATATATTGAAAGTACTATTATATCCTTAATTAATACGCTTTGAACAACACCACCAATTGCTTCCCTTGCAAAGGAAATAGCATAAGTAAATGGTAAAAACGGATTAATTACTTGGAAGAATTTAGGTGTTAACTGAATAGGGAATGTTCCTCCAGAACCACCAATTTGAATTACTAACAATACAATTCCTAAAACTTTACCTATATTTCCAAAAACAGAACATAGAGAATATAAAATTAATGTAAATATGATACTTGTAAATACACTACCTAATACAAACAATAATGGATTTACACAATATATCTTTAATATATATAAATCTCCTAGAGCAACTATTATAGCTTGAATTATAGCTATACTCATAAATAACAACATTTTTCCAAAATATTGTGATGTAGCTGAATATTCACCTTTAGCTTCTACTCTTAACATTGAAGACAATAATAATAATCCTACCCATAATGATAATACTGTATAGAATGGTGTCATTCCTGTACCATAGTTACCCATTGGGAATAACCTATTCTCTGTTATGTTTACTGGGTCAGCTAAGAAATCACTTCTTGTTTGAACATCAGTCTTTAATAAATCAACGATTTCTTGTAAATCTTCACTATTATTAATACTTCCAATCTTATTAACTAACTCATTAACCATATTTTCAGCTTCTGGAAGTTTTTCTTTAACAAATTGAATTCCTTCAATGCCCTTATCTGCACCTTCATAAACAGTATTTAATAAGTTAGAAACTTGTGGTAACTTTTCGCCTGCTGCACTTAATACAGATGCTGCATTATCAGCTGTTGTATATGCCTGATCAAAAATACCATTTATCTTTGCTGCTATATTAGAATCAAAGTTGTTATATAAATCTCCTGATATACTGCTAATATCATTTGCAAATGATAAAACATTATTTAATAAAGTTAAATCTGGTTTTTGGCCATTAGCTAAACTATCCTTTACTGTATTTAAAGCATTTATAGCTGCACTAACCTTAGTATTTACTTCCTGTAAATTACTTATTATATCATCAAATTTTCCTGGATTAAATTTATTCATTGTTTTAAGGATACTTATTAATGATTCTGCACTATTATTTATGCTGCTTAACTTATCAATTAAACTATCTACCATTGCTGGAGCATATTCTGAACCTGCATTTATTGCATCTATTACTGCACTTGTATATTTAGAAACATCATTAGCTATTTCATTTACTAATTTAATATCATTTTTAATTACAGGTGCTATATTATTTAAGCTTTGTTTTGAAGAACTTAAAAAGTCTTTAACTTCGCCACTTAAATTCTGTGCATTTTCAATAGTTTCTTTTATTTTAGGAATATCCTGTTGAACTTCATTTACTAGTGTTTTAAGTTGCCCTGCTCCATCACCTGCTAAATTAACTATATCATTTATATTTCCAAAATGACTTTGTATTTCTACTAATGAATTGTAAATTGTACCAATCTTAGGAATTTGATTTTCGAGTTCTATTCCTATTTCTTTTCCTAATTCAAATATTGTGTCACTTACAGTAGAAACTACTGCTTTGCTTACATTTTCTTGTATTGCACTTGCCCCTTTATCAGTAAGCTTAGGTGCTATTGCATTTATTTTTTCATTTACTGTATAAATTATATTTGCTTTTTGAATATCTTGAGTAACAATTGATGTTAAGTTTTTTGAAAAATCTTCAGGAATAGTAATCATTGCATAATACTTTCCCTCTTCAACCATTTCAGTTGCTTCTTCTTCACTAACAAATTGCCATCCCATTTGTTTATTATCTTTGAGCTCATCTACAACGTCATTTCCTAAATTGACCTCTTTCCCATTTAAAGTAGCTCCTTTATCATTATTAACAACCCCTATTTTTATACCGCTTGTTGCTGATTGTGCATATGGATCCCAAGATGCTTTGATATTAAACCAAGCATATAATGAAGGTAAAATACATAATGCTAAAACAACAATAATTGCCCCATAATTTTTAAAGATATTCTTCAAATCTCTTCTAAAAATTTCAAATGTGCCTTTCATTTCCTTTTACTCCTTTGACCTTTACTTACTAATAGAGTCCATTTTAGCACTTTGGTACTAAAATTCAAGTTTTAGTTTTCTGCTGTTTTTTTGCTTTTTCCCCTACTAATCGTTAATTTTCAATAGATTTAAACGTTTTTTCTATGTTTAATTAAAATTTTTTTTAATAATTTTTAAACATGCTATTAACATTTTATTCATTTTTTCTTCCTTTTTTATATTCCATTCTTGTTTTTTGCTTTTTTTTAAATTAATATACTATTTAAATTTATTAATTTTCCAATAAACTTAAATTTATATGTACAAATTTCTATACTAAAATTATTTTTAGTGTATACTAATATAGATACTAAAAAATACTGAGGAGAAAATAATGAACATGTCATTTAATGAACTTAATTTAAATTCAAATATAATAGAAGGTTTAAAGCTTCAAGGAATTACTTCTCCAACTGAAGTACAAAGCCTAACTATTCCAAAAGCATTAGAAAACCTAGATATCATTGCTGAAGCACATACTGGTAGTGGAAAAACCTTAGCTTACATATGTCCTATTTTTCAAAAAATAAATACAGAAAAAAAAGAAATGCAGGCTATTATACTTGCTCCAACACACGAGTTAGTTATGCAAATAGATGCACAAATAAAATTACTTGCAAAAAATTCAAATATGAATGTAACTTCACTTACTATAATGGGTGAATCTAATATTGAAAAACAAATCAAAAAGCTTAAAGAAGTAAAGCCTCATATAATAGTAGGTTCATCTGGAAGAGTTCTTGATTTAATAAAAAAGAAAAAAATAACTGCTCATACTATAAAAACTATAGTTATGGATGAAGCTGATAGTTTATTAGCTAAAAATAAATCTACAATAATAAAAGATATAATTAAAGCTACTATGAGAGATAGACAACTTATGTTCTTCTCTGCAAGTATGAATGATGCAACATTAGAAATTTCTAAATCATTAGTTAAAGAAGTACATATAGTAAAGTCAGAATCTAAATCAGTTTTAAATCCAAATATCTCTCATATGTTTATTACTTGTGAATTTAGAGATAGATTTGAAACTTTAAGAAAATTATTAGCAGCTGAAAGTCCTGAAAGAGCTATAGTATTTATTAATAATAGTACAGAACTTCAAAATATTAATGAAAAATTAGATTATCATAAGGTTAAATCTACAGCTATATACGGAAATGCTTCAAAGGAACAAAGACAAAGATCAATTGAAGCTTTTAGAAATGGTAAATTTAATGTACTAGTTTCTTCTGATGTATCTGCTAGAGGGTTAGATATTCCTGAAGTAACTCATATTATAAGTATGGATTTTCCTGAAAATCCTGATGAATACTTACATAGAGCAGGAAGAACAGCACGTGGAAACCTTTCTGGTTCTTCAATTTGTATAGGTACAAAACGTGATTTAGAATCTATAAAATCATACCAAAAAGCCTTTAAAATTAAATTTACAGAAATGAAATTATATGGCGGAAACTTAATACCAGTTAAATTTTAAATATCAAAAAAATAGATAATACGCTTTGTATTATCTATTTTTTAAACATCATTTTAAATACTACCGAATTTTCTTTACAAAGAATCTTATAACTAATATTTTCATGTTTATCTAATATAGTTTTTACTATATAAAGTCCTAATCCAGTTCCTCCAGTTTTTCTATTTCTAGATTTATCAACTCTATAGAAAGCATTAAATATATTACCAATTTGATCACTAGGAATTGTTATACCCGTATTTTCAACAGTTAATTCATAGCTACTTAAATTTATAATAATTTTCTCATTGAAAGGTGAATGAGTAATAGCATTTTTAACTATATTAGTAATTACTTTTTTTATTAGCTTTTCATCTGCAGTTATAAAAACATCTTCCTTAATATTAACTTTTAAGGTTAAATTCTTTTCATCAATAAAATATCTTAACTCCCTAACTACATTATTAGTAACTCTACTTATATTTACATTTACAAAATTATATTTAAACTCACCATTTTCTCTTTCACTTAAATGTAATATCTCTTGTACTAATTCGCTCATTTTTTGTATAACACCATAAGACTCTTTTAAATATTTATCTCTATCCTTATACTTTCCAATATTATAAATCATACCTTCTAGCTGCCCATTGATTATAGTAATAGGAGATTTTAATTCATGAGAAATTGTTGCAATAAACTCTCTTCTTTCCTTTTCTAATCTTCTTTCCTTTTCTATTTCTTCTGTAAGCTGTAAATTCATTCTTTCTAGCTTATCAAAAGATTCTTTTAAATTCTTATTCATTAAATTTAAACTATTGGATAATTCCCCTATCTCATCTTCACCATTTATTTCAATAATATTGTCAAAGTCTAAATTTGCCATCTTCTTAGCAACCTTGTTTATCTTAATTAAAGGTCTACTTATCAAAAGCGAGTAAAAAATAGAAATTGTAAAAGCAATAATTATAATTGCAATAATAGCAAAGGGGAAAAATAAAGCAATACTATCTGCTGCTTCATTTTCTGGACTTATAGGAAAATGTACTATCATATGATACACTTGATTTAAACTTTTTATATAAATAGGCTCATCTATATTTAAGCTTCCAGCTTTATTAATCAATCTATATACAAATTGTGTTGTATTTAGACTTCCATCCATATTAGCTTGCAGACCATATTTTTTAAACATTTGAAATCTTTCATACTGTTTATTATTATATAAAAAAGGTATATTATTAGGTGAATTTGCACCCTCCCTAAATGATGAATATATTATATTATTAATTAAATTATTATTATCCTTACTTACTAAAATAATATCTATATTATTACTATAAGAAAATTTATCTAATAACTCATCTATATCTATATCTTCATCCACCTGTAACTCACGCTTTAATTCTTCTATTCCTGATTTAACACTATTGACCTTATAAAACTCATAGACTCTTGGCATAAAGAAATATATACATATGTATAGAAATGTAAATGCTATTGTTATTATTAAACTACTCCATATAAACAATTTTTTCTTTACACTTAGATTTTTCCATTTATTTTTCAAGAACATATCCTACACCTTTGATAGTTTTAATATAGTCCTTCTTTATTTTCTTTCTTATATTTTTCATATGTGCATCTATAACTCTAGTATCTCCAAAATAATCATAACCCCATATTTTCTCAATTAATTTCTCTCTAGAAACTACTGTTGGATAACTACTTATCATTAACTTTAATATATTAAATTCCTTTAAAGTTAACTCAATTTCTTCCCCATCAATATAAGATTTAAATGTTTGTAAATCAAGTTTTAAGCCTTCAAATTTTAATACTTCATCTTCAGATTTTTCTTTATTCTTTCTTCTTAAGACAGCCTCTACTCTTTTAATTAATATGTTAAATGAAAATGGTTTGCTAATATAATCATCTGCATCTAAATCAAATCCCTTTATTTCATTTTCCTCATCACCTAATGCAGTTAAAAATATTATTGAAACTTCTTTATCTATATTTCTTATCATTTTACATAATGAATGTCCATCAAGTCTTGGCATCATTACATCTAAAATTACTAAATCATACTCCCCTTCTTTAAATTTCTCATACCCTTCTACTCCATCATTTGCTGTATCTACTACATAATCTTGTGAAGATAAAAACTCCACTATTAATTCTTGTATTTGATTATCATCTTCTACTACCAAAATTTTACAATTCATATTATCCTCCAATAAGTTATATATATTTAATTTTAACATAATAGTTACTTATACATATTGAATTCATTTAAACTTCAGTTTTTATACTAAAAAAAGATGATTACTTAAAAATAATCACCTTTTACACTTATCTCAACTATTTAACTTGTAGCTTCTTTTGAACCCTCTACAGCATTCTCAGAAGTTGTATTGTTATCATCTTCATTGTTAGTAGTAGTTTCATTACTAATTACACCATTAATTTCAGCAATATCTTCTTCTGCTTTATTTAACGTCTCTGTTACACTCTTAAACTTATCAATTAAAGTATCATATCCACCACATAAAATTAATTCTACTATTAATGAATTTATAAATAATATATAAACAAATTCTACTGTTATATCAGCTTTTCCTATCACAATTTGCACAATAACAAGGTGTATAACCGCTAAAATAACGGTATACAACTTTGTAGGTATTTTTTTTATAATAGGAAAATTCTTAGTTGTAAATACCATTAACTCCACAGCCATCAATGTACCTGCAAATGATGAAAGAAAATTTTCAGTTACAAAGTTAGTTATTTCCATATACCATTCACCTCACACTACCCATCTCCATACTATTAATAAATGTAATTATGTTAAGAAGTGCTACTTTTATTTTTAAATAGACCTATAAAATTTATATACCTTTTTCCTAATCTAAACCTTATATACTTACCACTTAAAATCATTATATGTTGTGCCTGAAGGAATAGATGATACAGTTTCATTTCTATCTAACTTATCAATTTTTATTATATCCTCCTCTGATAACTCAAAGTTAAAAATATCAATATTATCAGTCATTCTTCCATAATGTGATGACTTTGGAATAGGAATAATGCCTTTTTGTATATGCCACCTTAAAGCTATTTGAGCAATACTTTTATTATATTTTTCAGCTAAATCCATCATTAAAGGAACTTCTAATAATTGTCCTTTCATAATTGGACTCCACCCTATAACTTGTATCTTATAATTATTACAATAATTAACTAATTCTTTTTGAGAAAAGCATGGATGTACTTCAATTTGATTAACCATAGGCATTATTTTAGCAGTTTTTCTTAATGCTTCTAAATGGCCTATTTTAAAATTACATACTCCAATAGCTCTAACTTTACCTAATTCATAAAGATCCTCAAATGCTCTCCAAGTTTCACTATTAAGTTCTGTTGGCCAATGTATTAATAACAAATCTAAATAATCAATATCTAATTTTTTCATTGATTCCTCAAATGATTTTATAGCTTTATCATACCCCTGACTATCAGTCCAAACTTTTGTTGCTAAAAATATCTCCTCTCTTTTAACTCCACTTTCCTTAATTCCCTTTCCTATCCACTCTTCATTACCATAGAAGGATGCTGTATCTATAAATCTATATCCTACCTTTAATGCATATTTAATAGCATCTATAGTTTCACTTTCATCTTCTAATTTATAAGTTCCAAATCCAATACTTGGCATACTAATACCATTTAATAAAACTCTGCAGCTATCCATAACCCCTCTCTCCATTTACCTCATATTTAAGATATTATTCTCTAATAATCTATCACTACTATAATACTTATTAATTAAAGTTTTATTTAATGCTTTTTTTCTTCCTATCTTCAACATTTTTTAATGTAAGTTATATTTTAAATATTGATCATATCCTCAAAATAAATATAATTTATATCATCTATATATTCTTTTATATCAAAACTAAATTTATTTTCTAATAATAATGATCGTATAAAATCTCTAGCTCTACCTTCTTCATTATTAAATCTAAATTCTCTAATTTTTCCTGAATCAGGCAAGTTTTTCTCTATAGTGTTTTCTATTATTTTTTTACTGTGATATATTGAGGTTACAAAACTTATAAATCTTTTCTTATCTGGAGCAATTTTATTTAAATAACAATCTATTTCATAAGTTTCCTTAACTTCATTGTAAAATTTAATTATTTTATACACACTAATAATCCATTTATTTTCCTCAAATCTAGATATTTCTCTAAATTCATTAATTATTATGGCTTTTCTTTCCTTATCTAAATTATTATTTTGGAAATCCTTTATCTGCTTGTCCCACCATCTCATAATGAATTCTTTTTCTGGTAAAATACATCCATCTTCATACTCTGATATTAATGATTCTTGTTTATATATAGGAATATAATATTTTTCATTTAGAATTTTGTAATGACTTATTTCTTTTTCATGAGAATCAATAATTAGATTTTCATACTTTCTATAATTTTCTTTATATTTATACATATTAATATTCCAAATGAATCCTATAGAATCAAGCTTATTGATGAATTCTTCATTTAATATATTCTTATTATAAAGAGTTCTTTGAAGACTAACCCAACTATATAATCTTGAATACTCATCATCTTTAGGCACATTTAGATGACCATTAATCTCTTTAAACTTTAATAAACTTTCAAAGGATTCATCCCAATTATAAGTAATTTTTCTTTCTATATTTTTTAACTCTGAAATAACATCTTCATGTTCTTCATAAAGGGAAAGACGTATATCTTCGTCATATAATCCTATTTGTCTTCTATAAAGATTATTTATTGTCTTTGCTTCTTCTAGTTTTTTTCTAAAGTTAACAAGTTCTAAATTATCTATATTATCTACAAAATCAAATACAATTGGATTTTTGTCTACTGCATCTGCTGTAAGGCAACGTCCTAACTGCTGATAATACACACTTGGAGATTTAGTATTTCTAAGCATAACTATTCCAGTTATATTATTAATGTGTATCCCCTCATTAAGTTTACTTATAGCAAAAAGTAACTTCACTTCATTTTCACCATTTTCACCTTCAAAAGCTGCTAAATTTTCTTTGCTTTTTGTATTAGTTGAAGTTATAACAAAAGGGCTTACTTTAAAGTTCTCATTTAATGCACTTCTAAACCACTTAATAACTTCATCTTTCATTTCTCTTAAATGTTTATTATTTTCACAAAAAACTATAAACTTTAATTTTTTACTATTTGGTAAATGCTTTTTTATTATACTTTCAACTCTACTTTCCTTTTCCCATTTACCTTTATATATATTAAGTTCTTCTATATATCTTCTCTTATCTTCTAATGATATATTTAATTTCTTCATTAACTTAAGCTTTTTATCAATTTCTTTATCTAAATCATACATGGCAGAAACATAAATAGGCATAGGTAAAATTTTTCTAACTATTGCTTCAGAAAGACTTATTGGAGTGGTTGAGTTTCCATAAAGCAACTCATTAATCATATCTCTATTATTATCTAAAAATCTAATTGGAGTTGCTGAAAGTCCTACAACCTTGGCAGTATTATTTTCATGTAATACATATTTAACTGCTTTTCCCCAACTCAATGCTCCAGCTCTGTGCATTTCATCTAAAATAACTAAATCAACATCTAAGTTTTCTAATTTTCCCTTTGAATATAAAGAAAAAAACTTACTATAGGTATAGAACTTACAATTAGTAATACTCCAAGGTGCTATTATTTTTAATCTATCTAGTATTTCATTAGTAGGTGCTAAAACAATAGATTTTTTATCTCTATAATCAAATAAAAGTTGAAGTATAATAAAACTTTTTCCTGTTCCTGTTGCATTAGGAACTGCTACTCTATTATTATTTTCTAAAATAGCTTTAACTTCTTTATATGTGTATCTATTGTGTGGCTTTAAGTCAGGTAGTAATATTCCAACATTACTTTTTTCAGTATAGTTATTTATCAGATCTTCTACAAAATCAAAACCTTCTAAAGACATGCTTGTCTTATTAAACATACTTGCATTTTCTACATATCCATTTAAAGAAACTATCATAAAGTATTTACAGTTATACTTTTTACTACTTTCTTTTTCAAATTTTAATAATTCTTCAATGATATCGTGATTACCTAACGGCCTTATGGTATTTTTAGCTTGTATTATCCAAACTGTCTTATTAGGATTATCTGGTCTAGATAGTATTATATCTGCTCCACCATCATGTGACCCACCATTTATAGTTGCTATATATCCATTTCCTTCAAATAAGAATCCTAAGTACTCCTCAAATATTTTTCCCTTTATAAGCTTATCCATAAGATTAAGTTTTTCCTTTATTAAATATACCTTTTTCTTATATGTTAATTCTTTTAACTCATTTAATATATTTTTACTATTTTTCATTTTTCTATGTCTTACTCCTAAATGCAACTAATATACATTAAATATAAATTATGATTATTAATTAATACAAGCTTTAATCCAATTTTCTTATGAATTAAAACTTTAAAACTAGCTATAATCTATATTAAAATAAATATAAAACAAAGTGTATCAAAATATAGCTCTGATACACTTTATTTTTTAATTATTGAATATTTCTCTTACTTTCCCTTTTCTATTAATTCTTCTATAATCTTCTTAGGTCTAAATCCAATCATTTTATTTAAAAATTCCCCATCTTTTAATAATATTAATGTAGGTATTGATTGTATTTGATAATAATTTGCTAAAAACTTTGAATCATCAATGTTAACTTTAATTATTTTTATATTTTCATTCTCATTATTTATCTCTTCTAATATTGGTGAAAGCATTTTACATGGTCCACACCATTCTGCATAAAAATCTACCAATACTAATCCTTTATTTATTTCATTAATAAATTCGGATTCTTTAATAACTTTCATATTAGTTCTCTCCTAATAATTTATAAAAAGACAATTCTCAACTATTAATTTTTTTGTCTTTATTAAAATTATATTCAATAAACTAGTTATTGTTGCGTTGAAAATTTGTAAAATGTAATTTTATTACATATAATCTTTATCTTAGCCTTTCCTTCTTAAAGCTCGTGATTTTTTTATAGTTATATTTTTTGTTGGATGTTGTTTTTTAATATATCTCAAATATCTTGCAACTCTTTCATCTTTCTCTAAGGCTTGTAATGTATTTAATCTCATTGCAAGCTCCTTATTAGTATATAAAGCATGAATTTGCTTATGACAATCTTGACATAATAGTGCCACAGGTAATTTTGCTCCTCCAACTTGTTTAGGTACTAAATGATGTTCTGTAATTTTAATAATCCCCTCACGTTTACATAATTGACAAATATGCCCCTTCACTATAACCTCACCTACATATCAATAATAATTATATGAAAAAATACTTATATCTTATAATTACTCTTATAAATATATTTTATACTTAAGTTTTTGCAACTTATTTAATACCTCTTTCTATTAATTGTAATATATTCATTTTTATGTTATTATTGTTTTGTAATTATATATAAAATAGGGGAGAGATTTATATGGAAAATAAAAAACTTGGTGGGGGAATATTAACCATCTCAATACTTTATCTAGTATTTTTAAGTTTTGGACTTATGGGTAGCATTATAAGCTTTTCAACTTTAGATCAAATTAACGCTGTATCATCTCAAATGGGACTTCCACAACTTACATCTACTGAATTAATTATTAGTATTATTTTAAGCCTAATTTTATTAGTTGGAGTAATTTTAATTTTATTAAAAAAGAAACTTGGAGTTTATACTTTTTTTACTGTAGTAGTAATAAATATTATCTATTCTTTAATAATGAATGGTTTAAGCGTATCTGTTTTAATTTCAACATTAATAGGATTAATATTACCAGGTTTACTTGCATACTTTATATATAAAAAGAAAGAAGTATTTGGATTTGAAAGTAATGAAAATAATTTAGATGCTTAATAAATATAAAATAAGGAAGCTAAAATAATAGCTTCCTTATTTTATATCTAATTATATATAGCCTTTATTGGATCTAATTTAGAAGCCTTATATGCTGGAATAATACCAAATATAATTCCAACTATAACAGATGTTAATGTTGCACCTATAAAGCTTCCTACTGTCATTACTGCTGGGAAAGGTAAAAAATTACTTACTAGTTTACTAAATAAATATCCACATAATATTCCAATAAGACCACCCATTCCAGTAACTATAATAGCCTCAAATAAAAATTGTAATAAAATACTTATTGGTTTAGCTCCTATAGCTCTTCTAATTCCAATTTCTCTTTTTCTTTCTGATACAGATACATACATTATATTCATAACACCTATACCACCTACAAATAAAGATATTCCTGTTACTAATGTAATAAATCCTGTTACACTACCTATAATTTGTTCATAAGCTTTTGTTATAGCCTGTGAATCTTGAAATTTATACTCTCCTTCTAAATCTGAATGTGTATTTTTTAATACTGTATTCATTTCATTTATTATTTTTTCTTTATCTACATTTGATTCTAAATATACATCTAATTGTGCTATATAAGAATTATCTTGAATAGAAGTCATAAAATTTTTAGATATATAACTTGATGGTGGCATTATTGAAAACCCTGTCACTTCTGGCATTACACCTATTACTTCATATATTTCATTAGCTATAGTTACACCTTTTCCTATGGCATTTTCAATATTATCAAATAAACTCTCTGCATCTGTATATGATAAAATTATAACCTTATTATCCTCTTCTCCAGATTCATAACTTCTACCTTCTATTACATTTAACTGCTTATTATTAAAACTATCTATAAAACCATAAGTTTCTTTATCAAAATATGTTATTGCTGCTGCTGAAAATGTAAATCCTGCTCCAATTCCTTGTGGAATTTCAACTTTACTAACTCCTTCTATTTTAGATAAATCATCTATATCACTTTCATAAAAGTAATCTTCCGCAATCATCATTCCTGTATTTCCTGAATCATAATATAAAGTATATTTATTAGATTCAGCCTCTTCAAAAGAACTTAAGACTTCAGCCTTTAATCCATTTCCTATAGATAAAATAGTTACAACTGAGCTTATTCCTATAATAATACCTATAGATGTAAGAAATACTCTCAATTTATGAGATTTTATACTAGATATCGATGTTTTTAATAAGTTAATTAGCGACATTATTATTCACCTCACTAGCTACTCCATCTTTTATCATAATAATTTTATTAGCATATTTAGCTAAATCTCTATCATGAGTTACCATTATTATTGTCTTCTTTTCTTCATTTAATTTCTTTAAAATTCTCATTATTTCAATTCCAGTTTCACTATCTAATGCGCCTGTAGGTTCATCTGCAAAAATAACTGAAGGATTATTAATCATTGCTCTAGCTATTGCAATACGCTGTTGCTGTCCCCCTGATAATTCTGATGGCATTCTATTTTTCTTACTTTTTAAACCTACTAAATCTAAATGCTTATTAACTAACATTTCTCTTTCTTTCTTAGGAACACCACCCTTATAAAGCAATGGTAGCTCAACATTTTGCCCTATTGTTAAAGAGTCAATTAAATGAAATTGTTGAAAAATAAATCCCATATTAAGATTTCTAAGAGTTGATCTTTCTGATTCATTTAAACCAACAACATTCTTTCCTTTTAATAAATATTCTCCATCATCAAAGCTATCAAGTAAGCCTAATAAGTTTAATAAAGTTGTTTTTCCACTACCTGACTTTCCCATAATAATAAGAAAGTCACCTTCTTCAATTTTAAAGTTTATAGACTTTAATACATGTAGCGAATCAGTTTTTAAGTTATAATACTTATTTACATTATTTAATTCAATTAAACTACTCAACCTTAACCCCCGCCTTCGTTTCTGAAGTAGGATTTTTCATAACTACATCATTAGCATTAAGTCCTGATTCAACTATTACATATTCACCATCTTCTTGTTGAATTGAAATCTCTACCTTATCTAAAATACCATCCTTATTAATAAAGACATAATTTTTTCCTTCTTCATTTATTATTGATGTTTTAAATACTTTTATAGTGTCATCACCTAAAGTAACTTTTCCTTGAGAGTGGAAACCGTTAATTAAATTTTCTTGAGAATTTAAAGTAATTAATATATTATAATAAGAAACATTAGTATTAGTTGTTTGAGTAACCTGAGATAAGCCTAATTCCATATTACTTACAGGTCTATCATCTATTTCTAATATTTTTCCGTCTATTGTTTCATTCGTAGAAATAATATTAACACTTATATCATCATCAACCTTAATTTTATTGTAGTCTTTCTCGCTAACAACACCTTTTACTATTAATTCTTGGCTTTCAATGATTATATATGGTTGTGTATAATCTTTTTCATTTGATGATAATACAATTGTTCCAGCTATAGGTGCAGTTACAACAAAATTTTTATCTGCTGCTAATTTTTCTTTTTTGTTATATAAAGAATTTAATGTTGTTTTAACACTCTCTATTTGATCTTCATATGCAGAAACTTGCTCTTTAAATGCAGAAACTTCAGCAGTAGTTTGTTGAATATTCATACTAATATTATCAGCTTCTACTTGGTCCTGAAAATTAAATTCTTCTAATTGTTTTTTTAATTTATTTAGTTGGTTCTCTTTTTCCTCCAAGCTATTTTTTGCATTAGTAAGCTTATTATTTATAGAAACTTTACTATTTTCATTAGCTGTTATTTGCTCACTTATTTCATCTATTTGAGATTCTATTACAGTATTATTATAAATAAATAAACTATCTCCAGCATTTACAGCTTGTCCATTTGTAACATATACTTCACTTATTTCCCCTTTTGTAGAGTCTATATAAATACTTTCACTTTCTCTTGGTGTAAGAGTACCATTAATAAATACTTTTTCTACAGACTCTATTTTATAATACTCTGGTTTATTAGCTGTTTTATCATTTATACTCTTCTTTAAAAAACAAAATCCTATGGTACTAGCAATAATAATCGTTGAAATTATTGTTATTGTAATATATTTTTTCTTCATATTATCCCCCCAAACCTTTCTCCCTAACATTCTACCATATATTTTATATTCTTCCAATATATGAGCATTTCAAGTAATACTATATTAATCTTTAATGTTAAAAAGTTTTATAATAAATAAGGTAAATAAAATAAGTTAAAGCTGCTGTTAATTCACCATTAGCTCCGCCTAATTGCTCTTGCATTATATTAGCATATGTGGAATTAGGTCTCTCAACTTTAACTTCACGAATTAAATGTTTCTCATGTTTGAACATAATTTAACCTCTTTCCTTCTAATATTTAACTTATTTATATAAAGTTCCTTATTAGTTTTTCTCTCTTTGTTAATGTTATGCTAATTATATTCTAATTTTTAATATTTATAAATTTAAAATACTTCTAAAAATAAAAAACAACAATTGTTGAAACTAATCAATAATTGTTGTTTTTATAGATAACTATTTTAATAATAAACATAAAATTTTACTTCTTATTAAGTTGTAACTTATATACTATGCTATTATCATAAAAGAAAGTAAACCATAAATAATTTATAAATAAAATAAACCATAAATAATTATGTGTAACAAAGCCCTTAAGTCCTATTAATGATAATAACCCTAAAAATCCCAAATATTTATATTTCTCATACTTCATAATGTAGCCCCCTCATATACTATACTCATATTATACCATATTTATATTTTATTTCCTATTATTTTCAGCCCTATTTTTTCACAAAGTACTTATATTCTGGTCTCCCAACATTACCAAAAGTCATTTCTGAATCAACTTTCCCTATACTATCTAAATAATCCATATACTTTTTAATAGTTACGTTACTAATTTTTATTTCATATGCAATTTCTCTTAATGTCCAAACTTCATGAGAATTTTCATTTAAAAATTTAATTACTCTATCTAATGTTTTCTCATTTAAACATTTAGGAAGTTTAACCTGACTTTCTAAGGAATTGTTTATAAGTAAAGTATCTATATCTTTTTGAGTTAATATTTCATCATTAAGTAATAATTTCTTTTTTGCTTTATATTTATTAATAGATTCTTTAAATCTTTCAAATTCAAACGGTTTTACTAAATAATCTACTACTCCATATGCAAATGCCTTTTTAATTTCATCTGTACTATTTGCTGCAGTTATCATTATTACATCTGTAAAAATATTTTTTTCTCTAATAGATTTTAATATATCTATCCCACTTTTTTCTGGTAAAAATACATCCATCAATATTAAGTCAATATTATTTTCTTCTAAGCTTGAAATTATTTCTTTTTCATACATTACAGGACCAAATGTTTTTACTCCTGTAATTTGTTCTAAATACCTCTTATTAATTAAAGCTACCATTGGATCATCTTCAACTATTAATACATTCATTATTTGTCTACCCCCTTTAAAATAGTTATAACAAATATTTTTTCATCACCAAATTCCTCAATATCTATAGTTCCATTATAAATTTCAACTCTATTTTTAACTAAATATAGACCTGTTCCTCTTCCTTCTCCCTTTGATGATATTCCTTCAAGAAATAAGGTATCTCTTATTTTTTTATCAATATTTTTCCCATTATCACGGACCTGAATTTCTATAACAGATTCATCTTCATATAATGATACTTCTACTCTCTTTTTAATATCTCCACATAAAGAACATGCCTCAAATGCATTTTCAATCAGATTTCCAAGTATAGTTACTATATCATTTGAGTCTATAATTCCATGATTTTCTTCCAAAAATGATTCCTCTGTTAATACAAAATCTATTTTTCTTTCCTTAGCAACTGATTCTCTACTAATTAATAATCCTCTAACATATTTATCTTCAATACTAGCAAATTTACTTATAGTGTTTTCTTGAATCTTCTGTATTTTTAAAATATATTTTTTAGCATCATCATAAGCATTTATTTCAAGCAGTCCTAAAATTACATAAAGACTATTTTTAAATTCATGAACATTTGCTCTTAAATTTTTAATTATTTCATCTACCCCAGTTATTTCTTTCGCAATCTTATTAATAGGGTTTTTATCAACTAAGGTAATTATTGTTCTAAGGCAATTATCACCTAATCTAATATTTTTAATTGTGATAAATATTTTTTACCCTTTATAACAAATTCCTTCATTTCAACTTCTTCTCTATTATCTATATAAACATTAATCTTTTCTAAAATATCTTCTACTTTAAAATCATCAAATAATTTATAACAACTTTCATTTATCTCTACAACTTCCTTATTCTTATTTAAAGATATGATTCCATCATTTACACTATGTATAATTATATTTTTTTCCCTATATAAGGCTGCAATTTCCATAGGCTCCATATTTAATATTGATTTTTTAGTTTTATCAGCTAATATTTTGGCTCCTATTATTGATAAGGATATAGAAAAAATAAATAATAAACTATATGTAAACTTAGTTTGAGATGTAATTCTAGCAATTTCCTTTTCATATTTACCTACCATAACAAATCCAACTTGCTGATTATTATAGAATATAGGTTCAAACCATCTTAATGTAGTCCCCATAGAACCTTCCATTATAGAATAATAACTTATACCATTATCTATAACATCCCTATTATCCTCATTCACATATATTTCACCTATTTGTGTTTCATCTAAATGAGAATATTTTTCTCCAGTCATATCTCCAACAACAATAATATCAACATCATTAAAGTTTTTTATAAATATTTTTGTATATTCTTGAATACTTTTATCATTATCTCTATTATAAAGTTTCTCTTTAACTACATGATTTTCACTTATAATATTACCTATTTCTCTTAAAGTATTTTTAATATTTTCATCTGTATCAGCTATCTTTGAACTTACAAAAATAATATAAGATAAAACTAATGGAATAAATGTAATTGTTACAGCCCATAAAATTATGGTGCTTTTAAACTTCAATTTCATATATATCACCAATATTATTCTTTTCTTTATAATTATTTAAATACATAAAAAGGGGTGTTAAAAAACACCCCAATATAATATTAATTACGCTATGCTATTTTTACAAGTACCTTCATTTAAGAAATCTCTTAAATTTTCATAAGAAAACTCTATCATATTTATTAATGCTTCATCTGTATAAGAACCCATATGAGGAGTTACTAATACTCTTGGATAAAGATCTACTAATTTTTGATGTAAATCATTTTCTAATTCTTTTTCTCTTAAATCTTTAAAGAATGTTGCAGATTCGCCTTCTAAAACATCAGTTCCAAAGCCGCCTAACTTTCCACTTTCAATACCTCTTATTATAGCTTCAATATCTTGAACTTCACCTCTAGCAGTATTAACTAATATAGCTCCATCTTTCATTTTTGAAATAAATTCATCATTTATCATATGATAATTTACATCTTTAATATATGGCATATGTACTGATATTATATCAGCTTGTGCTAATACTTCATCTAATTCCATAAACTCAACTATTTCTTTAGCTGCCTCACTTTGGAATACATCATAAGCTATTACTCTAGCCCCTAATCCTTTAAATAACTTAGCTGTAGTTAATCCAATTTTACCAGCTCCTAAAACAGCAACTGTACAATTTCTAACTTCTTTACTAAACATAAATGAATCAACAACGAAATTCTTTTCTCTTGTTCTGTTTACAGTATAAGCTGTATGTCTTAATAACATCATTGATAAAGAAACGGCTAATTCACTTATTGCATTTGGAGAATATCCTGGAACTCTAGCACATTTTAAATCTAAATCCTTAACTGCTTCTAAATCAACATGGTCAAATCCTACAGTTCTAGTTAAAAGATATTTTAAACCATTAGCTTTTAATAGCTCTAAATTTTGTCTATCAGCCTTACAGTTACCTCTAACCATTACAGCTTCTGCTCCAATTGCTTCTTTTACATTTTCATGATTAAGACCTAAAGTTACTAATTTAATATCATAACCAAATTTTTTGTTTATTTCTTCAAAGTATTTAACTTCTGTTTCTCTAACACCATAACAAACTAACTTTATCATAATTTTTATCTCCTTTTATCTAAACATAAATAATATGATTTAGGACAATAACCACTCCTTTTATGAAATGGCTTGTCCTATTTTTATTGTTTTAAACTCTAAAATTTTACTAAGTGATTTTATGCAAATAATCCTATATTTCTTATAATTTCTAATATAACTATAAGAATTGGCATTGCTACTACTGCTACAAAAGTTGATAATAAAGAGCAATTTGATGTAAATAATGACTCTCTATCGTAACTAATTGCATAAGCTGCTGCAACTGTAGCTGTTGGTGCTGCCATCATTATTACTGTTGTTGCCATTCCTTCAAAAGAAACTGGTAATATTCCTAATTTACTAATAGCTAATAATAAAACAAAATTTATTGCTGGTACACAGAATACTTTAATTAAGCTATATCCCCAAGCATCTTTTTGTGATACTGCTTTTTTAAATGGAACCTCTGCTAATGTAGCTCCAATTGAAATCCATGCAAGTGGTGATGCTAAATTGCTTAAATAAGTAAGTGGTTTATACACCCATGGTAAAGTTTGATCTATTCTTAAAAATGCATAGTTTGTAGCTCCATCTGCTGATGCTACAGCTATTTGAGGAAGTTTTTCTTGGAATAACCAAATAAATAATCCTAAAAATGTAGCTAATATAATTGGATTTAAGAAAATTTCTTTCATATTCTTTTTTAAATTCTCTTTATCCATTTTTGTTCCTGACATTTTTACAAATGCATAAGAATATAAGAATACTCTATAAGCTATGTTAAATATATTTGAGTACATAGTGCCTACTGCCCCATACACTGCAGTAACTATTGGTGTACCAAAGAATGTAGTTGAACCAAATATAGTAAGAACTCTATAAACATCTTGTTTATCGCCTTTTACTTTTGCATACATTATTTTAGTTATTGGTATTAATACAATATAAATTGCAAATCCCCAAACTAATATGCTCATACCTTGCTTTAATTGTTCTCCATTTATATCTTTCATAAATGATGTAAATGCTAATGCTGGCAATGAAATTGTAAGAACAAGTTTTGTTAACATTTTAGATGCATTTGAATTTAAAATTTCTTTCTTTCTTAAATAGAATCCTAAAAGAATTATTGCTACTGATGAAAATATAGCTCCTAAAATTGCATTGTCCGTTAATGTCTTTTTAATAATTTCTAACATGTAATCTTCTCCTTGTGTATTTTTTAACATTTATCTGAATATTTAATCTCTCTGACAAAAACAATTGTACAAGCCTCGACTTTTTTCTGCAATTTATTTAAATTTTTAAATAATTATTTAAGTTATTTAAGTTATTATTTTAACAATATAGTTTTTTTATTAACAAAAAAACTAGTTATAATAAACTCTCCCTTATAATTTATAAGGGTCAGTTCATTATAACTAGGTTTATAACAATAATTTAATATTATTTGGCTTTGTTTTAAAATAGTGTTGAAATTAGCATAACATAATAGGATGTCCATTTG
>UQQU01000022.1 GCA_900543325.1 uncultured Clostridium sp.
GAACAAATTTCATGATGAAGTATCCACTTGCTTTACAGTACACAAAACTTAACAACACAGAATCACTTAAATCTGAAGTGATTTTATCAGCTATAACACAACTAATCGTTGTGTTAATAGCTAACAATATGAATAATACCCAAAATATATTATCAATAAAAAAAGTTATATCTTAAAATTTGGTAATTATTTTAGGCTTTTTTAGTGTGCGCTTTTTTAGAAATTTTTATGCATATTCCAATCATTTTCCTATATTTGGCTTTTATCAATAGTTTTGTTCAATTTTTAAAGTTAGTTTCGCAATCAACTAATATTGATTTATTTTTGAAATTATTAAAACTTTATTTATACTTTACACTATAGAGCTTTATCTATTTCAAGGTATAAAAGGTAATAAGTTGTAATTTCGTGAATTATTATAATATATTTTGCATTAAATTGTCAATAAAAGAAATTTGCTACACATTTAACCTATTATAGTTAACTTATATATTTAAATATAAAAAATCTGTTATACCAAAATGTTGTTACCAACAATTTGATATAACAGATAATAAGTTAATTTTACAGCATTATTTATTACGCATTATATTTTGATTTCTTCCTTAATAATAAGCTACCTGCACATAAAAGTATTAACCCCATAAATACAATTACAGTACTTGAAACTAAATCACCTGTTTGAGGTAATTTACTTGTATTAGAACTATTAGAGCCAGGTTTTATGTCTGCATTTGGAGTAGTTGGCTTTGTAGGTTTACTTATAACAGTAGAATTATTATCTGAATCATCATTATCATTATCAGTATTAGAATCAGCTTCATTAATTACTTTTAATACTGCATTAGCTCTGCTTCCTGCACTAAAAGTAAAGCTAAGAGAATAAGTACCTACCTCTAAAGAATTAAGAAGGCTTTCACTTAATATAATTTCATTGTCTGTTACTATATAATCAGTTCCTTCTTTTAATGTATTATAGTTTAATTGAATTGATTTTAATGTATTTCCATTAAAATCAACATCAAAAGAAACAGACTTATTTTCAGAAGCTTCAGGATTCTTATTATAAGTCACATCTGTATTTTTAATTATAGAATCAAGAATAGTACCTCTTTGATTATCAGTTATTTTCCAAACTTGTGTACCATAGAATGGATTAGCAGTTCCTAAAGTTAATCCAGAATTTGTTACTGCAAAAATACGGCATCCATGATTATAAGGATCACCAAAACCATTAGTAGTAATAGTTTCGAAGTTTATTCCATCTTCAGATACAAGTAAATCAAATCCACGCTCCCCAGCACTTAAATATTTACAAGTTTCTAAGAAGTAGAATAAATTATCAACAGAATCTTGATTTAGAGTTTTATCTAATATTTCAACTAAATCCTCTGGTAATAAATCACGTATTTTTAAATATTCATCAACTAGATTTTGATAAATATTAAGTAATGAATCAGATAAACCATAAGTTTCAATTTCAGAATATGCTTCTTCATCTAATACTGTTTCTAATTCTGATAATCCATCATATAATTCAGTTAAGGAATTTTCTACAGCATTTTGAGATTCATCTGAAAGTGAATTAATATATTGAGCTTCTTCAGAATCACTAGATTTAGTATTAATATCAGTAGACTCAGTAATAGTAGTATCATTATCAACTTCATCAATAGTTTCATCAGCGATATCATCAGTAATATCAATAGCATCATCCACATCATCAATAATATCATCAGTATTGTTATCAATAACATCATTTACTGAATCAGGGATATTATCATTCTTTTCCTTAATTAAATTTAATAAAATTTTAATATAATTAATTTGTGATTCTATTTCTTCTGGTGTCATATGAAGTACATCACCATTTGTAAATTGCATAAGTGGATATGCTAAACTACCAATATCAAATGTACCAACATAAAGTTTATTATCATACTCTGCCATTCTCCATACATATTGATTTAAGTTACTACCAAAACCAGCAGATTGATTACCAAGTACAGTTGGGAATAAATCATTTGGTTCACCAGCAATCATTTCTATACTTTCATTTTCATCCATTCTCCATAAGCATACTGGAGAAGCTAAATCTTTATAAATCGGTTCAAAATTCATATTTAATACTGAAGGTAAAGCTATCATTGGATCATTATATCCACCAATATATAAATGATTATCATATACAAATAAATTAGCAGCGCCAGATCTATCTGCACCTAAACCATATGGATATTTAGCCCCATCATTTTCATCACCAATTACTAAATTAAAGCTCCATTTACCAGTTTCTTTATTTTCTTCACCACAGAACATAGCAAAGGCTTGTTTATTACCAGACTTTCCTGTTACCACAGTTACATAAAGTTTATTATTGAACTCAACCATATCCCAAATAGCCCCACCAAATATACTATCATTATAGTGATAAGCTGGGTAATCTAATAAGTCCTCTTGAGTGGCAATTATATCAAAAGAATCTTCTCCAGAAGAAGGATTGGAAGAAGAGACTATATAAGCTCCACCATCTCCAATCATACTTGCAACAAGCTTATCATTTACAATAGTAAGACCTCTGATTCCTACTGAAATAAAAGGATCTGATGGTTTTTGACTTCTATATACTATCTTAGTTTCATCAGTAGTAGGATCTATTTCTAATAAATAAGGTTGATTTGAACTTGCAGCAAAATATAATTTATCTTTATATTCAATTGCAGAGCGATAAGAAGCATTATTTGGAGGAACAATTACACTTACCTCCCCAGTCTTAGTATTAAGTTTCAATATTAAGCTTCTGTCTTCATTATCGGGATTATTTATCTCATCACCCATGAAAAGTGTTCCATTATATAACACATCAATACCTGCCTTAAATATTGAGTAGTCAATATTATTTTGAGCAGCCATTATTTGAATTGTTTGTAGCATTGCCCCATACAATACTCCAACGTACATGTAATCACCATATCCAACTGCGGACCATGAATAGTTTTGGCCCCTATCAGCTACGCCATTTTCATAATCTACTATACCATCAGGTTGCATTACATCATCATTTGGATGTGATAACTTTGTTGCAGTGTAATTTCCGGTATCAGATGTATACTTTATTGGAAATAGTGTGTCTGATGTTTCAGAATGAACAGTAACTGGAGTAAGTACTAGAGTCACTGCAAGAAACATACTAAGTAGTTTTCTTTTCTTCATTTTCTCATATTCCCCCCATTTAATATAAAAATTTTAAAAAAATACTACAATATTATAACATATTTTGAATAAAGTGGAAAATAAAAAATAGATAAATTGATATAAAAAATAGAAAAATATTACAAAAGTTAAAAGTAATCAGTTACATAGACCATTAGGAGTATAATATACCAATAATTAGATATTTAGTACATTGACTTATAAAAATTACAATGTTAGAATACATAGTGTGCTATGTAATAAGGAGGATAAAAAATGAGAAACTTTGATCCAAAAGAGCATGTAGGGCTATTAGTAAAATTCATAAATGGAAGAGTTATTACTAAAATTAATAAAAATCTTGCAGAATTTAATCTAACTGGTGTTCAACATGAGATTTTATGCTTCATAGATAGAAATGAACATGAAAGAGATATATTTCAAAAAGATATAGAAAAGTGTTTAAAGTTGACCAATCCTACTGTAACTGGCATAGTAAAGAGATTAGAAGAAAAAGAAATGATAGTTAGGTGTCCAAGCAGTACTGATGCTAGATATAAATGTCTTCATGTAACGGAAAAAGGAAAAGACATTATATGTAAAAGCTTTAAATTTGGAGCAAATAATATAGAAAAGCAATTAGTTAAAAACATGACTGATGAAGAAGTAAAAATGCTAAAAGATTTATTATATAGAGCGTTAAAGAATATGGAGGAGTAATTTCCTCTTATTTTTAAAGTAAATACATAGGTAGCTATGTATTTATTAAATTTATGTAAAAGTTAATTTATAAAATTGTAAAAGGCATGAAGGTTGATGTATCAAAAATAGAAGTTACATCATCAATAATGTTTATATAAAAGTGGAAAATCTATCTACAAGTTGATAAAAGGAGAGGTGAAAAATATGATAAAAAAATTAGCTCCCTATATGAAGAAATATAAAACGCCATTAATTTTAGGCGTTTTATGTGCAGCATTAGAAGCTACTTTTGAATTATTAATCCCACTAGTAATGGCTCAAATTGTTGACGTTGGTATTTCTACAGGAAATACAGCTTACACAATAAAAATGGGATTATTAATGCTTGTGATGGCAGCTATATCACTAAGCTTTGGTCTTGGACTAGCAAAGTTTTCAGCTATAGCAGGTCAAGGATTTGGTGCAGAACTTAGACAAGCTGAATATGAAAAAATTCAAACTTATTCATTTAAGAATATTGAAAAATTCAGTACTGCATCATTAATTACACGTTTAACTACAGATATTACAATGATACAAAACTCATTAACAATGGGAATCAAGCTTTTAGTTAGAGCGCCTATGATGCTTATAGTTGCTTGTATTCTTTCAGTTACAATTAGTCCTCAATTAGCTATGATATTCTTAGTATCTATGCCAGTTCTTATTATTGCAATTGCTTTAATAATTAAGAATGTTAAGCCAAGATTTGAGGCTATGCAAAAGAAGATTGATAACTTAAATACTACAGTTCAAGAAAACTTAATTGGTATGAGAGTTGTTAAATCTTTTGTAAGACGTAATAAGGAAAAGGAAAAATTCAAATTAAGTAATGATGATTTATTACAAGCTTCAGAAGGTGCATTTGGTGTAGTTGTTTTAAACATGCCAATTATGCAAGTTGTTGTATTTTCTAGTGTTATAGGTATTCTTTGGTTTGGTGGAAACATGGTTCATGCAGGTACATTAACAGTTGGTAAACTTACAAGCTTCATGACATATTCTTTCCAAATTCTAATGTCTCTTATGATGCTTTCAATGGTTCTTATGATGCTTTCAAGAGCAGTTGCATCAGCACAACGTATAATTGAAGTTTTAGAAGAAGAACCAGATATTAAAGATCCAGTTAATCCAATAACTGAAGTTAAAAATGGTGAAATTGAATTTAGAAATGTTAACTTTAAATATGAAGATGACAGTGATGAAAATAATTTAGAGGGTATCAATATTACTATTAAAGCTGGTGAAACTGTTGGTATAATTGGTAGCACAGGTTCAGGTAAGTCAAGCTTAGTTCAGCTTATACCAAGACTTTATGATGCAACTGAAGGTGAAGTTTATGTTGGTGGAGTTAATGTTAAGGACTATCACATTGAAACTTTAAGAAATGAAGTTGCTATGGTTCTTCAAAAGAATACATTATTCTCAGGAACTATTAGAGAAAACCTTATGTGGGGTAATGAAAATGCTACAGAGGCAGAAATTGAAGCAGCTGCAGCATCAGCATGTGTAGATGAATTTATTGATAGACTACCAGGTAGATATGATATGCATATTGAACAAGGTGGAGTTAATGTATCAGGTGGACAAAAGCAAAGACTTTGTATAGCAAGAGCTATATTAAAGCAACCTAAAGTATTAATTTTAGATGATAGTACAAGTGCTGTTGATACAGCAACTGATGCAAAGATTAGAAAAGCATTTGCAGAAGATTTAAAAGATACTACTAAGATAATAATTGCACAAAGAGTAAATTCTGTAGCTACTGCAGATAAGATTATCGTTATGGATGATGGTAAGATTAGCGCAATTGGAACTCATGATGAGTTAATGGAAAGTAGTGAAATTTATAAAGATGTATACAAATCTCAACAGGAAGGGGTGGGTTTACGTGAATAAGGATAAGAATAATATGCCTCAGGGGCAAGCAGGGCCAGGTAAAGGCGGTAAAAAGCCAGGACCTCCAAAGCCTAAAAATATGAAAAAGACATTAAAAACATTAATGAGCTATTTAGGTAAATATAAGTTACAGTTAATTATAGTAATGGTATTAATAGTTGTAAATTCAATTGCAATGGTAGCAGGATCATATTTCTTAAAGCCATTAGTAAATAATTATATTTTACCAGGTGATTTTAGTGGACTTGCTAAGATGTTAGCAGTATTAGGTACAATCTTTGGATTAGGTGCACTTGCATCATATGGATATGCAAGATTAATGGTACATGTTGCTCAAAACACTATTAGTAATATAAGAACAGATTTATTTAATAAGATGCAAGAGCTTCCTATTAAATATTTTGACAGAAATACTCATGGTGACTTAATGAGTTTATATACTAATGATATTGATAATATTGGTGAAGCTTTAAATAACAGTTTTACAAATATTTTAGCTTCAGGACTTACATTTATAGGAACAATATCAATGATGGTTGTTTTAAGTCCAGTACTAATTATAATAACAGTTACATTTTTAGCATTAATGATTTTTGTTATAAGCAAGGTTGGAGCTAAGAGTAAGTATTATTTTGGAATGCAACAAAAAAATATTGGAGCATTAAATGGTTATGTTGAAGAAATGATAGAAGGACAAAAGGTAATAAAAGTATTCTGTCATGAAGAAGAAGCAATTGAAGATTTTAAAAAGCATAATGAAGAATTAAGAAAAGCTTCTACAGGAGCTCAAACATTTGGTGGATACATGATGCCAATGTTAGGAAATCTTTCTCATATGAATTATGCAGTAACTTGTTGTGTTGGTGGATTAATGACAATAGCAGGTGCATTTGATTTAGGTTCATTAGTATCTTACTTACAATATACAAAGCAAGTTTCTAATCCAATTGCACAAGTATCTCAACAAGTAAATATGATATTAGCAGCATTGGCTGGTGCTGAAAGAATATTTACAGCTTTAGATGAAGAAGTTGAAGTTGATGAAGGTAAGGTTACTTTAACAAGAGTTGAAGTTAAAGAAGATGGTAAATTAGTTGAAACTGATAAGTATACAGGTCACTGGGCTTGGAAGGTACCTTCATCAGTTGTAGCTAAAATGAGAAATTCAGCAGAAGTAGATGGTACTTCAATGTTAGAAATGGCAGCAACTATTGCAAATTTAGAATCAGCTGCAACATTAAGTGATGAACCTATATTAAAGGAGCTTACTGGTGATGTTAGATTTAAGAATGTTGTATTTGGATACAATGAGGAAAAGACTGTATTAAAGAATATTAGTTTATTTGCTAAGCCAGGCCAAAAGATTGCTTTCGTTGGATCAACAGGAGCTGGTAAAACTACAATTACTAACTTAATAAATAGATTCTATGAAATCAACTCAGGTACAATTACTTATGATGGAATAGATGTCAAAGATATTAAGAAGGATGATTTAAGAAGATCATTAGGAATAGTTCTTCAAGATACTCACTTATTTACTGGTACAATAGCTGACAATATCAGATATGGTAACTTAAATGCAACTGATGAAGAAGTTAAAGCAGCAGCTAAGCTTGCAAATGCTCATACATTCATTAAGCATTTACCACATGGATATGACACAGTTATTACTGGTGATGGTGAAGGATTATCTCAAGGACAAAGACAATTACTTGCTATCGCAAGAGCTGCAATTGCTAATCCACCAGTTTTAATAATGGATGAAGCAACAAGTTCAATTGATACAAGAACTGAAAAACTTATTGCGGAAGGTATGGATAAGCTTATGGAAGGAAGAACTGTTTTCGTAATTGCTCACAGACTTTCTACTATTAAGAACTCTCATGCGATAATGGTTCTTGAACAAGGTGAAATAATTGAAAGAGGAAACCATGATTCTTTATTAGAAGAAAAGGGAAGATATTATCAATTATACACTGGAAAAGCAGAATTAGATGCAGAAGAAGTAACAGCATAAGACAAAATTCGGGCTACCTCCGGGGAGCATCCATTATATGGATGTCCCCGGAGTAGCTCTATTTTTATGCTAAAATATAAAATTTTTATTAAATGTCTTTGTAATAAATAACAAAAAAGATTAAAAGAATAGAGATTATAATACAAATATAATGTATAATTAGAAATAAAAGTAAAAAATGCTTTGCAAATGGTCAATAAATAATACTAATGTAATAAATGTAGAAGCTAAATTGAGGAGGAGAATGAATAGAAAGATGCCAGATATGACTATTTCAATAACAATGGAAGCAAATAACAGATCTAATGCAAATCTAATAGAAGAAAATAAAATAGAAACAGATATAACAATAAAATATAATAATAAAATCACTGATGAAACAAAGATATTAGAAAATGAGCAATTAGTACAAGAATTAGAAGAACAAATATGGTTATTAGAAGTTGTTGCATCGAAGCAGAGTAAGGATGTTAGTGAAATAACAATTAAGGATTTAAAAGATATAAGAGAGGTATCAATAAATTCTACAAGTATTCCTAATAATTCTGTCATTCCAAAAATAATTGGAAGGTTTGAATCTTTAAAATCAATTAAGGTTAATGGAGATGAATCATCTTGCAATCTATATTATCCGTTAAACACCTTTCAAACAAATGGAAATTTAGTTAGGATATCTAAAGAAATAGGAAAATGTATAAACTTAGAAGAAGTAAACTTTTCTTTTAATAATCTAAGATACTTACCAAAAGAACTATTTAGAATTGAAAATATAACTAAACTAAATTTAAGTAGCACAGCTTTAAAAAGAATTGATGGAATAACAAGTGAAATATGTAATTTAATAAACTTAACACACTTATATTTAAGCTATACCTATATTGATATTAATGATGTGAAAAGTTTAGCTTTTTTAGAAAATTTACAAGTTTTAGATATAGCTTCTAATATGATTGTGGGGGATATAAAGGAAGTATGTGATAACATTAAAGTAAGTGAAAAATTGGATATGCACATTAATTCTTTTTATGGTAATGGGAAGTACTTACTTAACTATGATGATGGTGTTACAATATATTGCTATTCAAATTTAATATATTTTTCAAATGAAGATGTAGTAAAATTTGAACAATATAATGAAAGAGAAAAGGATAAGAATTATGGTTATAGGGAATTTGCAGGGAATATTTATAATAATAGATTTGCAAAGTATAAGAATAATAAATCAACTTCAAAGATAGCTAACATAAATAAAGATATTACTATTAAAAAGGGGAGTAATATTAATGAAATATATAGTTTATATAAAGAAGGAATTAGAGTTTTAAATTATTACCTAGAAGTTGAGCACTTAGATAATAAAGTATTTAGAGAAAAGATTCCTTATAAAATAAATATAAAAAATCTAGAGTTATTTAATGAAAGTGGAATAGCTATAAAAGATGGAATAGCTAAGATAGAAGTTAAATATGATGATGAAGCTATTTTATTATGTGGATAATTGATTGCTAAGAAGATAAAATACCTTAGTAGAAAGATATAAATATTTTTTTACTAAGGTATTTAAAATAATTCCACTACAAAAATAAAGTAAAAAATGGTAGAATAATATAATAAATACAAGAAATGTGGTTTGGTGGGAGAAGTATAATGGTAAGAGTGCGAGTTGGTAAAAAAAGAGTAATAATTGGATTAATTATAGTTATTGCAATAACTATAATTGCTACACTTGGTATTGGTGGAATTAAAGTAGTAAATGCAAAGAAAATAAGTAGTTCATTAGAATTAGGAATTAATTATTTAACAGAAGGAAAATATGATAAAGCAAAAGAAGAGTTTTTAAAGGTAAAATCAATAGATAATAATCATGAAGAGGCAATAGATTTAATAGAATTGATTGATGACTATGTAGAATTAGAGAATCTATATCAAAGTAAAGAGTATGTATTAGCTTTAGAGTTAATTGATAAAATCAAAGATAATAAATATTTAGAGCATATTGAAGAAAGAGTTAATCAATTTTCAGTATCTATTGAGCAAATGATAGCTATAATAAATGAAGTCAATAATATAGATATTAAAATTGATACATTAATAAGCGAAAATAAATATGAAGAAGCTATTAATTTAATTAATGAATATTTAGGACAAGACTTAGAAGAAGAGTATTCAAATAAACTAAATACTTTATTGAGTAATGTTAATGATTCTAAAACTTCTTATGAGGAAGAGCAACAGAGAATAGCTGAAGAAATGAGATTAGAGGAAGAAAGAAAAGCTGAAGAAGAAAGAAAAAAGCAAGAAGAGCTTGCTAAGCAAGAGTCAGAAAATAAGAAAGAAGAAAGTAGTACAAATAGTGGAAGTGTTAACTTAGGAACTAATGCAGTAAATGAAAGTATATATCAATTGGATGCTGTAGAAATAGCATTAGAAGTGGTTAGAAGAGAGCATCCTGGATATGGACCACATTATTTCGAGAGAGGCCTTGTTACAGAGGGTGAATGGCGTTGGGCATTTGTATTTCTTAAACTTGAGGATCCAAATGCTGCAAGTATAGAGGATAGTAATATAATTGGACAAGTTGGATATACAGTAAATGAAAAAACAGGTGAAGTAAAGCAAGAGGACTGGTTAGTACAATAGATTCGACAAAATACGGGCTACCTCTGAGGTTAATCTATATATTGGATTAACCTCAGAGATAGCCCTATATTCTGTTAATTTATATTTTGTTTAATTTCTAGAGTTGTCCTACATAGAATGGTTTAGCTGTACTCATATAAAGATCATCTTTACTTGATACAAAGGATAAAATAATTCCTTTTATAATGTGGAATTGTTTTATGTTTATGTAGATTGATTTGTGGTATATAATATAGATAATTATTAATTTGTTTAGGAGGAAGAACTATTGAATTTAAGTAATAGTATTATAAATGAGATAATAGATATATGTAAAAAATATTATGGGATTAATAAGGTAGTTCTTTTTGGTTCAAGAGCAAGAGGGGATAATGAATTAAAAAGTGATATAGATTTAGCCGTATATTGTGATAGTGATTTATCCTTATTTATAGAAGAAATTGAAAATACTACGCATACACTTTTAGAATTTGATTTTTCAGATATGAATAATATAGTAGATGATTTTTTTATAGAACAAGTAGAAAAAGAAGGGATAGTATTATATGAGAAGTGTTGAATTTAAATATATGAATTTAAAAAAAGCTTATTTAAGATTAAAAGAAGTTAGTGATATGTATGATGGTAAAAATGATATAATTAGGGATAGCCTTATACAAAGATTTGAATTTACATATGAGCTTACTCATAAAACATTAAAGGAATTTATGAAGTATTTAGGAGTAACATTAGAAAATTCATTCCCAAGAACTATATATAAGAAAGCTTATGTTAATAATTTAATTTCGGATGATAGTGTTTGGATTAATTTATTAGAAGATAGAAATTGCACTTCACATATTTATAATGAAAGCTTAGCAGATGAAATTGCTAAGAGAATTGTTGATAAATATGTAGATGCAATAGGTGAACTTGTAGATAATTTAGAAAAGCTATTGTAATAATATAGAGTAAAAATATTAGAAGATAAAATTAATTTTATGAATTTTTAAGTTTGATTTTGCAGTATGTAATATATATTTTAAATAGTATAGTGTATCTGTTATATAAAAATGTTGGTAACAACATTCTTATATAACAGAATGCCTATAGAGAAAAATAGGTATGTTAATAGATAAAGTCTAATGAAGGATTAAATGTGAAAAAATGTGTTAATACTCATAACTGGGTGATGAATTATGAGTAAAACCATTAATAACAAAGAATATAGATTAAAGTTATTTAAAGAAAAAATAGATAAATCAACATTAAAAATAGAAAATAATATTAATGATAAAAAGCAAAATAAATACATAAAATGCCCTCATTGCAAAAGCGAAGATGTGATAAAGTATGGCTCATATAACGGTATACAACGATATAAATGCAAAAACAATAAATGTGAAAGAACATTTACAAAGCAAACTGAAAGTCCCTTTAGATATTCAAAAAAGTTTAAGGAAAATTGCCATAAATATAAGGAGTTATATGAAAAGGGACTAACAATTAGACAATGTGCAGAGATTCTTAATATAAGTATAGTAACATCATTTTTTTGGAGGCATAGATTTTTATATAACTTAAAGAAGGTAAATTATATTGAGAAGTTATGTGATTATGCTGAATTAACAAGAGTAGTTTTACTTGAGAATTTTAAAGGTGATAGAAATAGTAAAAATAAAGAGAAGGATAAGATTTCAATAGTGAATGCAATGAATAAATCTATTGATATTATATCTATAATAGCTGCTAGAAATCATTTAGGATTGAGAGAATTAAAGGAAAATATAGAACCAAGAATTGATAAAAAGGCTATTGCTGTGGCATTTTTAGATGGAAGACTTCAAGCTTTTTCAGATAAACATAATACAATAAATAAAATTAGAATTAGGAGAATTGATATCACTCCAATTGATGCAAGCTACTCTGTAAAAATAAAAAGATGGTTGAAAAAATTTAGAGGAGTTGCAACTAAATATATAGACCATTATTTAAGTTGGAGAGCCAATGAATATAAGAATAATATTGAATATGATTATAGATTAAATAAAGATGAAAAACTAAAGTTGAATATAGATTTAAATATAAAAATAACCACATATGTATCATGGAATAACATAAAATCAAAAGTATTACCAGTATAGTAGAGTATAATATTATAGGATAATACTATATTTATGATGAATTAAAAAATTTAATATTTAAATCTATCTGAACATAGGGAATTATTCCCTAAGCTTAGAGGAATTCTTGTATTATGGAATAAAAAAGTATATAATAATTAAGTTAAGTGAGGCTCCAAATTTAAATTTGGTTAGTCGAACTTACTCAGCGACTGAAAGGAGTCGAGTTTCCTTTAAATGAGACTCCAAATTTTATATTTGGTCAGTCGAATTTACTCAGCGACTGAAAGGAGTCAAGTTTCCTTTAAATAAATAAAAAGAAATAAATTTATTCATTATATAAATAATTTTAGGAGGACATAACATTGGCTGATTACATAAATGAGATTAAAAAGAGAAGAACCTTTGCAATTATTTCTCACCCTGATGCTGGTAAAACAACATTAACAGAAAAGTTCCTATTATACGGAGGAGCAATAAGACTTGCAGGTTCAGTAAAAGCAAGAAAAGCATCAACACATGCTGTTTCAGACTGGATGGAAATAGAAAAGCAAAGAGGTATTTCTGTTACTTCATCTGTTATGCAATTTAACTATGCAGGACACTGCATAAACATTCTAGATACTCCAGGACACCAAGACTTCTCAGAAGATACATATAGAACACTTATGGCTGCTGACTCTGCTGTAATGGTAGTTGACGCTGCTAAAGGGGTGGAAGATCAAACAAGAAAGCTATTCCATGTTTGTTCATTAAGAGAAATGCCAATTTTCACATTCATCAACAAGATGGATAGAGAAGCTCAGGATCCATTTGGATTATTAGAAGATATTGAAGCAGAACTAGGAATCAAAACATATCCAATGAATTGGCCAATAGGTTCTGGTAAAGACTTTAAAGGTGTTTACGATAGACAAAATCAAAGAATCATAGCATTCAATGGTGGAAACCACGGTTCTACAGAAGTTGAAGCTATTGAAGGTTCTGTTGATGATGAAAAGTTTAGAGAAATATTAGGTGAAGCACTACATGAGAAGTTAATGGAAGATATTGAGCTTCTTGATATTGCTGGTGATGAACTTGATATGGAAAAGGTTAGATTAGGAGAATTAACTCCAGTATTCTTCGGATCAGCTTTAACAAACTTTGGTGTTGAGCCATTCCTAGAGCATTTCTTACAAATGACTACATCACCACTTGCTAGAAATTCAAATATAGGAGAAATTGATCCATTTGATGATAAATTCTCTGCATTTGTATTTAAGATTCAAGCAAATATGAACAAGGCTCATAGAGATAGAATTGCATTCATGAGAATTTGTTCAGGTAAGTTTACAAAAGGTGAAGAAGTATTCCACATGCAAGGTGGAAAGAAACTTAAGCTTGCTCAACCTCAACAATTCATGGCTGAAAACAGAGAAATTGTTGAAGAAGCATATGCTGGAGATATAATCGGGGTATTTGATCCAGGTATATTCTCAATAGGAGATACTTTATGTTCACCATCTAAAAAGTTCAAGTTTGAAGGAATTCCAACATTCGCTCCTGAACATTTTGCAAGAGTTAGACCAGTTGACACTATGAAGAGAAAACAATTCGTTAAAGGTGTTACTCAAATAGCTCAAGAAGGGGCAATCCAAGTATTTAAAGAAAACCATGTTGGTATGGAAGAAATAATCGTAGGTGTTGTAGGGGTACTTCAATTTGAAGTTCTTGAATACAGACTTAAGAATGAATACAATGTTGACATTAAGATGGATAGACTTGCATTTAGATATGTAAGATGGGTTGAAAGCTATGATGGAGATATTGATAGATTAAACTTAACTTCTGATGCTAAGAGAGTTAAGGACTTCAAGGATAGAGACCTAATCATATTCCAAAATGACTGGGGAATTAACTGGGCACTTGATCACAATAAAGGATTAGTTCTTTCTGGTGTAGGTAAGAGTGACGAGTAGCTCTAGAAATAGATAATATATTATTTAAATAAAAAGCATGTAGTAAGATTTAAGCTAATATGCCCTATTTATAGAAGATAGTTAAAATAATAAAACTAATAACTATAGGTATGGTATATTAATATTCTTACCATATGCTTTTTTATATTATAAAATAAACTATTTTCACTTACAGATTATTATAAAAACATAACTATATTACAAAATAATATAATATAATATAAAAATAAGTAAAATATGATATAATAACCATATAAATAATATAAAGTAAAATTGTATTAGACGTAACTAGGGGGATATAATGTATAAGCAGATTTTGGGGGAAGATATAATAAAAAAACAAGCTAATGAAATATTAAGATATATTTTCACCAGTGGTATAATACTAATGAGTATTTTCATAATAAGGATATTCGTGGTTTTTAATCATAAGGACTATGTATATTCCATTGAGATGTTTATTAGGCAGGTAAATGGAGCAATATCTATCATTTCAATAATTACCTGCTTAATACTATATAAAAAAACAAAGGATTCCATAGTATTCACATTAATGTTAGTGTATGTTGGGCTTTCAATAGCAATAATTACAGGACAATTTGATCATTATGAATTTTTAAATAATAAATTTATAGTTAGTGATTATATAAGTATAATAACAGCTTCTTTTAGAATAATTATACTTTTTATCTCCATTAAGCCAAATTTAAAATTATATAAGTTAATAAATAAATATAAAGTGCAATCCTTTATATTTGTGGTTATTTATTCTATTATTGGTTTGGAATTTGAGAAGAAATATTTTACAGGAGATTTTTTTGATAATAAAGAACTATTCTTTTCATTTAATTTACTTATATTTATTGTATATATAATAGTAGCATTAAAAATATTATTAATAGGTATAAAAGAAACTAAGATTATATTATGTACTTTCAGTTTAAGCCTATTTTTATTTTCTATTAAGTCTCTATATATCATATATGGAGTAGTATATAGTTCAGCAAATATAAAATTAATAGCAGCTTTATTAACATACATATCATTTTTTATAGTTATTATTGGTTCTGTAATAGAATTATATTTACTATATAAAGAAGCTGAGTATTTAAATAAGGAACTAAGAAAATTCTATAATTTAGCTAATAATAATACAAATTCATATATGTTTATTTGTGATAAGAATTTTAACGTATCATTTATTAATAACAAAATAAGAGAAGATTATAACTATAAAATAAATAATGATGAATTTAAAAAAGAATTATTAAAAATTAACTTTCTAGAAGAAACAAAAGAAATAATTAAGGAAGAGTTATATAGTAAATCAAATTGGAGAGGAATAATAAAGAATTTAAAGAAGGGGGCAATTGTTGATTGTTCTATTCAGTTAATAAAATCAGAAGAAGAGGAAAATCAAATATTAGTTACCTATGTTGATATGTCAGAAACTATTAAATTACAGTCAGAAATAGAAGCTCATAAAATTAATGATGTTAAAAAATCTGAGTTTATATCAACACTTTCTCATGAATTAAAAACACCATTAAATATTTTTTATTCAATAATACAGTTGTTAGATAAAACTTCAACTATTGGTATAAAAGAATTTAAGGAAAGTTATGATAAGTATAGTAGTTCATTAAAATTAAATAGCAAGAGAATGTTAAGGCTTGCAAATAATATAGTAGATTCAACAAGGATTGATACAGGAGCACTTAAAGCTGAGTTTGGAAATTACGAAATAGTTTCAATTGTTGAAGATATAGTAATATCAACAGTACCTTTTGCTCAATCTAAAAATATAAGCATAGAGTTTGATACAAATATTGAAGAACATTTTATAAAGTGTGATCCTGCTATGATTGAAAAAATAGTATTAAACTTAGTATCAAATTCAATTAAATATACCAAAAATGAAGGAAGTATTAAAATAGATATAATATTAAAAGATGACATATTAGAAATATTGTTTAAAGATACAGGTATAGGAATTCCATATGAATTAAAAGATAAAATATTTGATAGATTTTCAAGAGTTGATAGTTCATTAAAGCGATTAAATGAGGGAAGCGGAATTGGTCTAAATATAGTTAAGTCTATGGTAGAAGTTCATAATGGAAATATATCAGTATATAGTGTATTAAATGAAGGCAGTATTTTTAAGGTTGAATTGCCAAATGTATTGATTGAAGATTCACCAATGACAATCTATGAATTTAATAAAGCTAATACAGAGTTAGAATTATCAGATATATATAATTAATAAACTATAAAATAATAAACAAGTGATGGATTATTATTAAACAATGGAAAGAAAAAATAAATAATTTGAAATAAAGTATAAAATACAGAACCAAGCTAATCAATAGCAAAAGTTCTGTGTTTTATATATTTATCTGATGGCTAGCCGTTGTAACACTCCCATCTTAAGTCGGTGTGTTATAAAAAACGGATAGCCACTAGATAACGAATTCTAAGCTTCAGATGAAGTTAAAACTCCACCTGAAACTAAGAATTCCATTTATATAAAAAAAAGGAGGAAATTAATGAAGAGGGTAACTAATACAACGTTATTTATAATCATAATATGCTGCTTATCGATAATTTGCTATAAATTTTATAATTATTTTATTGATGAAAAATTAAATAATGAAATTCAAAGTTATGCACCAACAATTAGCGATGTATATTTATCGGAGGATAGTAGCCAATCATCAAGTAATGAAGTGGGGGGAAATAATAATCCAAATGAGGCAGAAGGGGATAATAAAACCATAAATGAAAATCAAGAAGAATTAAAATCTATAAATAACAATTATGAAATGTGGATTGAAATTCCAAATACGAAAATTAATTATCCAATAGTACAAGGAAAAGATAATGAATACTATCTTAAACATAATTTTAAAAATGAAAGTAATATGTCAGGAACAATATTTGTAGATTATAGAAATAATATAGATGAAGATAAAAATATCATAGTATATGGTCACAACATGAGAAATGGTACCATGTTTAATAATATAACTAAATTTAAAGAAGATAGCTTTTTCAATAGCAATGATACAATTAACATAATAAGAAATAATACATTATATCAATACGAAATATTTTCAGTATATGTTGAAGATGAAAGTAAAGTTAGCTTAGATATTGAATTTATAGATGATGAAGCCTTTGTAAAATATGTATCTAATGAAGGCTTAAAGTCAATGTATAATAAAGATATTACTATAAGTAAAGAAGATAAAATAATAACATTAGTAACTTGTAGTTATGAATATGATGGAGCAAGAACTGTGCTAGTTGGAAAGTTAAAAGTTTGAGAAATTTCATTATATTCCCCTTTTCACTAAAGAAGTTTGTACTATATAATATGTAATATATATAAATAGGGGGATATAAATTTATGATAGATATGCATTCGCACATAATAAATGGCATAGATGATGGTTCAAAAAGCATTGAAATGACAATAAATATGTTAAGAAAAGCAGAAGAGTCGGGAACAACAGATATAATTGCAACACCTCACTTTATGAGGGGAAGATTTGAAGTTGAGTATAAAGATGTGCTTAAAAAAGTAGAAGAATTAAAGAATATGGCACTGGAAAATAATATAAATATTAATATATATGCGGGGCAAGAGGTTTACTATAATAAAAATATATTACAATACTATAATGATAATATGATAGGAACAATTAATAATACAAAATATATGTTAATAGAGTTTCCAATGCTAGATTTTAATATTGATGAAATAATAGATACAATATATGAGCTGCAAATAAGAGGAATAGTACCAATAATAGCTCATCCAGAAAGATATAAATTATTTATTAAAAAGCCTTCAATGATTAATGTACTTATAAATGAAGGAATGTTATTCCAAATGAATGCAGGAAGTATAACTGGGAAGTTTGGAAGGGATGTTAAGAAAACTGCAACTAAATACTTAGAACATAATATATATAGCTTTATTGGATCCGATGCTCATAGAGATAGAGGAAGAGACACTGATATAAGTGAAGCATTAAATATTTTAGAACTACCACAAAAAAAGGAATTTATTAATAATGGGAAAGTAATGCTTCAAAATGGAGATGTAGAATTTAAGGGAACTACAGTTAAAGAAAAGAAATTTTTAGGAATATTTTAAAACTTATAATATAACTTAAACAACTATTTTTATTATTAAGCTATGTTTTAAAAGTAAGTTGATATTAAAAGCTTATTTAATTAAGTTAATATCAGCATAGATTTAAAACATAGCCTATTATTAGTTTTCAATAAATTTACGAATTCTAGATAATAAAGCAAGTAATTCACGCCTTTTCTTTGGATAATTTAAGTTATGTTCAATACAATATCTATATAAGGTACAATCTTCAGTAAGGTAAGCAATTCTAATTAGTTCAAATTCATCAGGAGAAAGAGCAGTTCTTAAAGAATCAATGAGCATAGAGTTAATCACATAATCTTCTAAGTCAAAAGAATCAGAAATTAAATCTTCAATTTCTGTATCTTCATCAATATCAATATTAAGACTAGATTCATCTTTATATTTAATTTGATTACGGGCTAAGTTTTTGAAACCATTTTTAATTGAATTAATAATATAAGCATCAATATATTCTCCACCCTTAGCAAGATCATATTTATTAATAGCAGTAATAATAGATATATTTCCAATCTGTATTAAATCATCAGCATCATAATTTTTTAATTTGTACTTAAAAGCATATTTTTTTATTAGAAATTGATATTTTTCAATAAAAAAGAGAATAGATTTTTCATTACCACTCTTAGCATTACATAAAATAGTAAATAAATTTTCAAAATTACATTTTACATTTCTATTCCTGTTATTGAAATTATAATTATTATTTTCTTGAGTTTCTGCATATAAAGATTTCAAAATTGACACCCCCTAAATTAAATACGGCTTTTTACAAAAAAAGCGAACATACATTCTCGAACATATGTTTATTATACTACATATTCAAAAAAATGGAAACTTAGAAGAGCAGTTTTGTGATATCTTACAAAATTAAAAAAAGTTAAAAAAAATTAACAAATTTAAATATAAAAAATTGCAACAATTTTCGACAGGTAAAAATAGTAAGTATAAGGAATTCAAAGAGAAATTTAAAAAAGAGAAATAAAAAATCAAAATAAAGGAAATGAAGGAAGTGATAGAAAAAGTTAATCTACAAAATAAAACAATATGGCAAATAAAGGGTTTACTGCTTAAAATTCCATAGCTTTAGAAAACTTTTAAGAGTATTCCTTTTATGATATAATTGGCTTTGTCAAAAAAATGTTGAAAAATATATAAAAATAGGAGGAAAGATAATATGGTAAGAGGAGCATTAAAAATTATTTATATAATTAAAGCTCTATTAAATTTCAAATTAAATATTCCATATTAATCATTAGTTATATAAGTAAATATAAAATTAATTAATAATATATGTTAAGAAATTAACAGATAAATAGTAAATTTTTAAACAACTAAAATAAAATATAAAATCTAAAAAAAGAAAAGGAGAGTATATTAATGAACGAAATGGAAGAACAAGTAATAAGCATATCGGAAATTTTTGAAGCATTAAAGAAACGTTGGATATTAATAGTTTCTATTACTTTAGTTGCTACATTAATTTCAGGAGTATTAAGCTTCTTCGTAATTAAGCCAACATATGAGACGAGCACTAAGGTTTTTATAGGTAAGGAAGAAAGCAATCAAGAAGGATATAACACAAATGATATTCAAATGTATCAAAAACTTTTACAAACTTATGCAGAAACAATAAAAACTAACGAGGTAGTACAAGCTGCTATTAATAATACAAATGCAGACTTAACAGTACCAGCAGTAAAGGGAGCATTAACAGTAACACCAGTTAGTGATACTCAAATACTTCAAATTAAATATCAAAATAAGAGTCCAGAAGTAGCAAAGGAAATATTAGAAAATGTAACTAATGAATTTGTTGTTTTAGCAAAGGAGCTTGTTCCAAATGGTAATGTTAGAGTAATTGAAGCAGTTCAATTACCAGAAAATCCAGTAGCGCCTAATAAGAAAATGAATATTGCAATTGCATTTTTATTAGGACTAATGGTAAGTGTAGGATTAGTATTCCTTCTTGAATATCTTGATAATACTTTTAAAAATAAAGAAAATCTTGAAAGGGAATTAGATATTCCAGCACTTGGAGTGATTCCTGTAGTTGATGAAGAGTAGGAGGAAAATTAATGTTTATAGTTGAAAAAAAACCTAAATCTATAGCTGCTGAAGCTTATAGAAGTTTAAGAACTAATATACAGTACTCATCTTTTGATAAGAAGTATCAAACTTTAGTTGTTACTAGTGCTAATCCTGGTGAAGGAAAAACTACTGTTGCTGGGAATTTAGCTCTAGTATTAGCACAAGGGGAAAGCAAAGTGCTTTTAGTTGATTGTGATATGAGAAGACCTTCTATGCATAAAAGATTTAAGATTACTAATACATACGGTATTTCAGATTTATTAGTTGGAAATAAGAAGATGGAATCAGTAGCACATAAATACAATGATAATTTAACAATTGTACCATCAGGGAAGATTCCACCAAATCCAGCAGAAATGCTTGGTTCTAAAGCAATGACAGCATTTTTAGAAGAAATGAAAAAACATTTTGATTATATAGTTTTAGATACTCCACCACTTCAAGCTGTAGCAGATGCACAAATTTTATCAACTAAAGTTGATGGTAGCTTAATAGTTGTAAGAGCAGGAGTAACTAAGAAAGATGCAGTTCATAATGCAGTTTCTATTATTAATAAAGTTAATGGAAATATTATTGGAACAGTTCTTAATGGTGCAGATAATAGTAAAGATAAGTACTACTATTATTATGGGGATGAAGATAGTAGAACTGGAAGAAGAGCTAAAAGACACTAGGAAATTTAGTGGGTAAATAATTTTTAAAAGGCAAATTAACTAAATGACACAAATAATTTGCCTTTTTCGTGGGGAAAAAAGATAACTAATTTTACAAATTGAAAGAGGGGGGAAATGTGTGGAGGGTACACAATTAGATTTTGAAAATGAATCTATTAGAGGATTCAGTTTTTATGAGATTATTAAGAGATTAATTGATATTATCTGTTCTTTTATGGGATTATTAGCATTTAGTCCATTATTTATTATTATAGCAATTATTATTAAGTTTACTTCTAAGGGACCTGTGTTTTTCTCACAAAAGAGAGTTGGAAAATATGGAAGAGAATTTGATATGTATAAGTTCAGATCTATGGTAGTTAATGCTGAAGAGCTTAAGGAGAAGCTAGCTGCTCAAAATGAAATGTCTGGACCTATGTTTAAGATGAAGGATGATCCTAGAGTTACTAAGGTTGGTAAGTTTATTAGAAAAACTTCTCTTGATGAATTACCTCAGCTTTGGAATGTCCTTAAGGGGGATATGAGTCTTGTTGGACCTAGACCAAGTTTACCTAAGGAAGTAGCTCAATTTGAGGATTGGATGCATAGGAGATTAGAAGTTAAGCCAGGACTTACTTGTTATTGGCAGGTTAGTGGAAGAAACAATATTGATTTTGAGGATTGGATGAAGCTTGATATTAGATATGTTGAGGAGAAAAATCTTTGGATTGATATTAAGTTGATTTTTAAGACTGTTGGTGTACTTTTTGGAGATAAGAATGCTCACTAGAAAGGGAAAGGGGAATTAGTAATATGTTATGTGCTTTAGTAATGGCTGGTGGTAAAGGAACAAGATTTTGGCCACTTTCTACTGAAGAAAAGCCTAAACAGTTTTTAAACTTAATAGGTGAAGAAACTATGATACAAATGACTGTAAATAGAATTAAACCTATTATTCCTATAGAAAGAATATTTGTATGTACTGGAGAAATGTATGTCAATTTAGTTAAGGCACAACTTCCAGAATTGCCAGAAAGAAATATTATAGTTGAACCAGAAGGAAGAAATACTGCACCTTGTATTGCATTATCTGCAATGGTAATAGATAGATATTATAAAAATTCTAATATGGTAGTATTACCTTCAGATCACTTAATAAAGGATGAAGAAGAGTTTAGAAGTACTCTTTTAGCAGCAGATAATTTTATAAAAGAAAAGGATGAAGCTATTGTTACATTGGGTATGAGTCCAAGTAGACCTGAAGTAGGGTATGGTTATATTAAATATAGTAATGAAGTATTAAAATCTGATGATTTTAGAGTTATAAAGGTAGATGCATTTGTTGAAAAGCCTAATTTAGATACAGCAAAGAAATATTTAAGAGAAGGTAACTACTTATGGAATGGTGGAATGTTTATTTGGAGTATTAATAATGTAATAAATCAAATAAAGATGTATTCAACTGATACATATAATGCACTTATAAGTGTAATGGAAGTAAATGAAGAAGGTTTACAAGAAACTATTAATAAAAACTATGAAAATACAGAGGCAACTTCTATTGACTATGCTGTTTTAGAGAAATCTAAGGATGTTTATGTAATTCCAAGTAATTTTGGATGGGATGATGTTGGTAGTTGGGAAGCTTTAGATAGATATAGAGATAAAGATGATGCTGGAAATGTATTAGTTGGACAAAGTACAGCTGTTAAGGCTAATAATAACTTAGTTATTTCATCTAACAATAGTGTAGTTGTTGAAGGTTTAGATGATATTTATGTAATAGAAAGTGGTGGAAAGGTTCTAGTTGGGCATAAATCAAATGTGGCTAATGTTAAGGAATTAAAAAATATAGTATAGGTCAGTGGGAGTAAGATGAATAAAAAGAAAAAGTTATTAGTATATGCACATTACTATTACCCAGATGTAGCATCAACAGGACAAATACTTACAGAATTATGTGAAGGAATGAAAGATACTTTTGATATCACTGTAATATGCGTTGTTCCTAGTTATACTGGAAAAATAGAAGAAAAGTATAAGACTCAAAGAATTTATAAAGAAAATATAAATGGAATAAATATTGTAAGAGTAAGGGTGCCAGAATTTGAAAAAAGTAATAAGGTAAGTAGAATAAAAAATTTATTAGCATATTTCTTTAATTCTTTAATAGCAACATTAAAGATAGAAAAGCAAGACTACATATTTACAATATCACAACCACCAATATTAGGTGGAATACTTGGTGTATTAGGTAAATGGATTAAAGGTGGAAAACTTATATATAATATTCAGGATTTTAATCCAGAACAAACCATGGCTGTTGGATATGCTAAAAATAAATTATTACTTAATACAGTAATGATGATAGATAAATTCAGTTGTAAGCAATCTAATGAAGTTATTGTAGTTGGAAGAGATATGCAAGAAACTTTAAGAAATAGATTTAATAATAAAAAAGTGCCTGAAAATACTTTTATAAATAATTGGATAGATGAAAAGGAAATATATCCTTTAAATGAGAATCACCCTAAAATTGTAGCTTTTAAAGAGAAGTATAATTTACAAGATAAATTTATAATAATGTATTCAGGTAATATAGGACTTTATTATGATTTGGAAAATATAATAAAGATTATTGCAAAATTTAATGGAAGAGAAGATGTTGTTTTTGCTTTTGTTGGAGATGGAACTGTTAAGCAAGAAATAGAAAATTATGCTACAGAAAATAAATTAAGTAATGTTACTTTCATTCCTTATCAAGATAAAGCTGATTTAGTTTACTCATTAAATTCAGCAGACATACATTGGGTTGTTAATGCAAAGGGAATAAAAGGTGTATCAGTGCCAAGTAAACTTTATGGAGTAATGGCTGCTGGAAAGCCAGTACTTGGAGTTTTAGATGAAGGTTCGGAAGCAAGACTTATAGTCGATGAATGTAATTGTGGAGTTTGTACAGAGCCTGGTAATTATGATGAGATATACAACAAAATAGAATATATATTAAATAACAAAGAAAAAGTAAAAGGTTTAGGGGAAAATGGTAGAAAATATTTAGAAAAGAATTTAACTAAAGAAGTTTCTATTAATAAATATAAAAATACAATTTTATCATTGGATTCTAAAATAATAGATATAACTAAAAAAGGTAATATTGAAAGTAATAAAGAAGAATTAGCCATTTAAGGAAAGAAGGAGAGAATTAAAATGAAAAAGGTAGCTTTAATTACAGGAATAACAGGGCAAGATGGATCATATTTAGCAGAATTATTAATTGAAAAAGGATATGAAGTACACGGTATAGTTAGAAGACATTCAACTATTAATACTTCAAGAATAGATCACTTATTTGAAAATCCAGAAATCGGTGGGAAGTCTTTATTTTTACACCATGGTGATTTAACTGATTCATCAAACTTAAATAGATTAATAGAAAAAATTCAACCTAATGAAATATATAACTTAGCAGCACAATCTCACGTTGCAGTATCTTTTGAAGTTCCAGAATATACAGCTGAAACTACAGGTGTAGGTACTTTAAGATTATTAGATGCAATAAGAGAAACAGGGGTTAAGTGTAAGTTCTATCAAGCTTCAACATCTGAATTATTTGGAGGACTTCCAGAAACTGCACCACAAAGTGAAAAAACTCCATTTTATCCAAAGAGCCCATATGGGGTTGCTAAACTTTACTCTTATTGGATAACTGTAAACTATAGAGAATCTTACGATATGTTTGCTTGTAATGGGGTATTATTTAACCATGAATCCCCAAGAAGAGGTGAAACTTTCGTTACTAGAAAGATTACAATGGCAGTTGCAAACATAATGGCAGGAAAGCAAGAAAAATTATCTTTAGGAAACTTAGATGCCAAGAGAGACTGGGGATTTGCAGGAGATTACGTATACGGAATGTGGTTAATTCTTCAACAAGAAAAACCTCAAGACTATGTTTTAGCAACTAATGAAACTCATACAGTAAGAGAATTCGTTGAATTAGCATTTGCTGAAGTTGGAATTGAAATTGAGTGGAAAGGAACTGGAGTAGACGAAAAAGGATATGATAAAGCTACTGGTAGATTATTAGTAGATGTTAATCCAAGATACTTCAGACCAGCAGAAGTTGAATTATTATGGGGAGATGCAACTAAGGCCGAAAAAGAATTAGGATGGGAAAGAAAAGTAAGCTTTAAAGGATTAGTTTCTATGATGGTTGATGCTGATATGAAAGCTTTAGCTGGAATAGGTTCAAAGGAATTTGCAGCTCAAAGACAAGCAGATTTAGAAGTAGCAGTTACTAAGTAATATGATAAAAGGAAAGACTATTGCTTTCTTCATTTCAGATCATGGATTTGGACATGCTTCAAGGAATATACCTATTATTAGGTATATTCTTGAGGCTACTAAAGATATTAGGATAATTATTAAAATTGGCAAAAATCAAGGACGATTTATTAGAGACTTAGTTGGAGATTTTGATGGTAGAGTTAGTTATTTTTTTGAACCTATGGATGTTGGACTTGTTTTAAAAGAAAATAGTTTAGATGTTGATTCAGAAAAGCTAGAAGAAAAAGTGCAAGACTATATAAGTAGTTTTGAGGAAAAGGTTAGCAAGGAAAATGAGTTTCTACATTGTAATAATGTAAATTTAATTGTTAGTGATATTGTACCGTGGATTTTTAAAAGTGCTAAAGAATGTAATATACCTAGTATCTTAATTTCAAATTTTACTTGGGTTGGAATTTATAAAGAGCATTTAAGCAAAGAAATTTGTGATAAGTATATTGAGTGCTATAAATTAGCAGATAAAGCTTTATTTTATGAACTTTATATGGAAGAGATGAAGGATTATATAAGAAATTATAAAGAAATATCTCTATGCTCTAGGGATTTTGATTTAGAGAAGGCTGATAAAATAAAACAAAGTTTTAAAAGACCTATAGTTTATATAAGTGTTGGAAGATCAGTTTACTTAAAGAATGAAATAGATGTTAGTAGTTTAAATTATAATTTTATTGTTACTGATGGGATTAAACTAAAGGGGAATAATGTTCATTATTTAGATAAAGAAACACCTAATACCCAAGATTATTTAATGGCTAGTGATTTTGTAATTACTAAGGCTGGCTGGGGAACTATTTCTGAAGCATTACTTGGAGAAAAGAAGATAGCTATTTTATCTAGAGATAATGTAGCAGAAGATAGAAATACTATTAAAAAGCTTACAATCATGGGACTAGCTATTGAAACTGATTTTGATTTAGAAAGTATACTTAAGGATTTAGAAGAATTTAATCCTTGTTATGATAAATATAATTTTAAGAATAGTTATAAAGAAATAGGAAATTACCTTATTTCTTTTTTGAAGGGATGATTTAATAGTGAAAAAGAACAGTAAGATTTATATTGCTGGACATAGAGGACTTGTTGGTTCCGCAATAGTTAGAAATTTAGAATCTAATGGATTTACAAATATAATAACTAGAACTCATGCAGAACTTGATTTAACTAATCAAGCAGATGTAAAAAAATTCTTTGAAGAAGAAAGACCAGAGTATGTTTTCTTAGCAGCTGCTAAAGTTGGTGGAATTCATGCTAATAATACATATCCAGCTGATTTTATTTATGATAATTTAATGATTCAAAATAATGTTATCAAAGCTGCACATGATTTTAAGGTTACTAAGCTTTTATTCTTAGGAAGTACTTGCATTTATCCTAAGATGGCTCCACAACCAATTAAGGAAGAATATCTTTTAACTGGAGCTTTAGAGGAGACTAATGAAGCTTATGCAGTTGCAAAGATTGCAGGTCTTGAAATGTGTAAGTTCTTTAAGAGACAATATGGAGATAATTTTATAAGCTGTATGCCTACTAATCTTTATGGACCAAATGATAATTTTGATTTAAAGAATTCTCATGTATTACCTGCTTTAATTAGAAAGTTCCATGAAGCTAAGGTAAATGGAAGTGAAGTAGTTGAAGTATGGGGAACAGGTACTCCGCTTAGAGAGTTTATTTATGTTGATGATATGGCTGCTGCTTGTGTATTCTTAATGGAAAACTATGATGGTGAGCAACATGTTAATATCGGAACTGGGGAAGAAGTTTCTATAAGACAATTAGCTGAAACTGTTAAGGAAGTTGTTGGATTTGAAGGTGAGCTAATATTTAATACGGATATGCCTGATGGAACTCCAAGAAAGTTAACTACTGTTGATAAGTTACATGGATTAGGATTTATGCATAAGGTAAGTTTAAATGATGGTATAAGAATGGCTTATGAGTGGTTCTTAGAAAATTATAAGTAAGGGGTAAGTATGTTTAAGAGCAATTACTTTAAATTAGTTATGAAGTTAAACAGGGTTAAGTTTGGTAAGAACTTAAATCTTTATGGTGTTCCGGTAATTTTTAAAAAAGGTGGCTCTCAATTAAATATAGGAGAAAACTGCACGATTAAAAGTAGTTTTCTTTCTAATTTACTAGGGTTAAGTCAAAGAACAATTATTGTTACTAGAACAGAAGAAGCCAAGATTGAAATTGGCAATAATGTTGGAATTTCTGGGGCTACTATTTATGCTCGTAAGGGAATTACTATTGGTGATAATACATTAATTGGTGGGAATGTTAAGATATTAGATAATGACTTTCATCCTATTGAAGTTGAAGCTAGAAATCTTGATATAAAAGAAAAGATAGGAACCAGGAAAATTAAGATAGGAAAAGATTGCTTTATTGGTGCAAATTCTTTAATTTTAAAAGGTGTTGAGATAGGAGATGGATCAGTAGTAGGTGCAGGTAGTGTTGTTACTGGTAAGTTTCCGAGTAATGTAGTAATTGCGGGAAATCCTGCTAGAGTGATTAAGGAGTTGTAGGAGTTTTTATATGAAGAAGAAGGTAGGAATAATAGGTCAATTTCCACCACCAATGCATGGGTTATCTAAGGCATTAGATACATTATATAATTCGTATTTAAATGAAGAATTTGATTTTACTAAGATAGATATTACAAATAATAAGAAATTCTTAAATAATTTACTTAAGATTATGTTTAGTAAATTAGATTTATATTATTTAACTATATCTCAAAGTAAATTTGGGAATATAAGAGATTTAATAATGATTAAATTAATCCAATTAAAGAAAAAAAAGATAATAATTCATTTACATGGCGGTGGATTTAGGAATATATTGGATAGTGAATTTGGAAATTTTCAAAAAAAACTTAATTATAAAATAATATCTAAGGTTGATGCAGGAATTGTCTTAGGGGATTCTTTAAGATATATATTTGAAGGAATAATACCAGACGATAAGATTTATGTAGTTAAAAATTGTGTAGATGATGAATTTGTTATTAGTGATAATGAATTTAATGAGAAGCTTATAGCTTTAGAAAATAAAAAAGAATTTAAAATTCTCTATTTAAGTAACTTTATAGAGGATAAAGGATATAAAGAAGTACTTCAATTAGCTAAGTTAGTTAAAGAAAAGAATGATGAAAGATTTAAATTTATTTTTGCTGGAAAGTTCTTTAATGATATTGATAAAAAAGAGTTTTTTGAGTTTATTGATAAGAATTCCTTAAATTCTATAATTAACTATAGGGGTATTGTTAAAGGAACGCAAAAGTTAGAATTATTGAAAGAATGCGATGTTTTTATATTGTTGACAAGATATAAGAATGAAGGACAACCAATTTCGATAATAGAAGCAGCGGCTAATGGGCTAAGGGTAATATCAACTAATCATGCTGGAATTAATGATATATTATCTGAAAATGAAATGCTAATGGTTAATAAAAATAATAGTGATATTAAAAGAATATATGATGAGTTGATAAATTATATAGAAAGTACAAAAGTTAAAAACTTAAAAGAAAATAGAAATAAGATGCTGCTTGATTTTTCACAAGAAAAATATCTGAAAAGTTTAGAGTTAGTTTTAGAGAAGATATAAAAAGTTTATTAATACTTATGGAGTTGAGTTATGGAACCAATAAGAATTTTATATGTTAATGGTGGACCAATGAATCGTGGTGGTATTGAATCATATATGATGAATTACTATAGAAACTTTGATAAGAGTAAAATTCAAATAGATTTTGTTGCTATAGGTGAGAGAGCAACTTATGACGATGAAATAGAATCGTTAGGTGGAAAAATGTATTATATTCCTAAAAAAAGTAAGAATTATTTAGGATATAAAAAAGGACTTAGAAATATATTTAAATCTGGAAAGTACAAAGTAGTACATACACATATGGATGCTATGGGGATGACAGTTTTAAAGGAAGCTAAAAAGTTTAATATACCTATAAGAATTGCACATAGTCATAATACACAACACCTTACTAATAATCATATTAAGTTGAAAATTAATGAGTATGCTAGAAAGAATATTAATAAATACGCTACTCATATGTTTGCTTGCTCAGAATTAGCAGGAAGATGGCTTTTTGGAGATGAGGCGTTTGAAAGTGGAAAAGTTGAAGTTATAAAAAATGCCATTAATATTGAAAAGTTTAAGTTTGATATGCAAAAGAGAAATATTCTTAGAAATAAATACGATATTTTAAATGATGAAATTGTTATAGGACACGTAGGAAGATTTGATTATCAAAAGAATCATAAATTCACAATAGAAATGTTTCAAATGTTAATTAATAAGAATAAGAAGTATAAGCTATTTTTAATTGGTAATGGGCAATTAAAGGATGAAATTAAGAAATTAATAAAGTCGTATGGAATAGAAGAAAATGTGATAATTCTAGATGCATGTGATAATGTTAATGATTTTTATAATATATTCGATATATTTATATTACCGTCTAAATTTGAAGGATTAGGGATAGTGGCAATTGAAGCACAGGTAAATGGAATTCCGTGTATATTATCAGACAACATACCAATGGAAGCTAAAGTAAGTGAAAATGTAAAGTTTATTAGCTTAGATAATAAAAGGTTGTGGATTAAAGAGATAAAATATGTTACTGAGAACATTTTGGATAGAAGACATAATATAGATAATATTATTAAGAAAGGTTATGATATTAAAATTCAATCTAAGAAACTACAAAATAAATATATTTTATTATACAAGGAGATATTAAATTGAAGGTTTTATTTATAACTAATATTCCAGCTCCATATAGAATAGATTTTTATAATGAATTAGGTAAGCAAATTGATTTAACAGTTGTGTTTGAAGCTAAAGGAGCTGAAGGAATAAGATTTAATTGGAATATAGATGAGATTAATAACTTTAAAGCAATTTTTTTAGATGAAGGGAATATTAAAGAAAAAAGAGTTAATTGGAAAATATTAAAATATATAAAAAAGAATGAGTATGATCATATAGTTGCTACAAGTTATTCTTATTTTACTGAAATGATAGCGTTAATTTATATGAAGTTAAGAAGAATTCCATATTATTTAGAAACTGATGGCGGTATGATTAGAAATGAAAGCTCATTAAAAAGGCTATATAAGAAATTCTTAATATCAAATGCTAAAGGCTATTTTAGTCCAAGTAAAAGTAGTGATGATTATTTGGAATTTTACGGAGCAAATAGAGAATATATTTATAGGTATCCATTTACATCATTGAATAATAAAGAGATATTAACTAATATACCTACAGTAGAAGAAAAACTAAAATTAAGAACAGAGTTAGGAATAAAAGAAAAAAAAGTGGTTTTATCAGTAGGACAGTTCATATATAGAAAAGGATATGATGTATTACTAAAAGCTTGTAAAGAACTAGATGAAGAAATTGGAGTTTATATTATTGGTGGAAAACCAACAGAAGAATATTTGAAGCTTAAGAAAGAATTAAATTTAACTAATGTATATTTTGAAGAATTTAAAAGTAAAGAAGAACTTTCAAAATATTATAAAGCAGTAGATTTATTTGTTTTACCTACTAGAGAAGATATTTGGGGATTAGTAATTAATGAAGCTATGGCTCACGGATTGCCTATAATTACTACTGATAAATGTGTAGCTGGGATAGAATTAGTTGATAAGTCAAATGGAATTCTAGTGGAAGATGAAGATGAAATATCTTTAGCTGAAGCAGTTAATAGAGTTTTAAAAAATAAAAAGGAACAAATTAAATTAAGTCAAAATAGTTTAATAAAAATAAAAAATTATACGATTGAAAAGATGAGTGAAATGCATTTAACTAATATGTAAAGTAGTAATTATGCGAGTAATAAATTACGATGCCATAATCCTTTTACTGTAAGTTTAATGTTGTTATGGTACGTTGTATGGTACGTTGCTCTTCAGTTACGTGATACTATTTATAGGTTTTAAATATGAAAAGATATTAAAATAGCAATTATAGTATTAATATTTAGGGTGTTTGAAGTTTTTTATCTATAAGTGTAATTTATGTTTAGATTATAAAATGTATTTTTTATGAAAATTAACGAGCATGTAAGTGAAAATTACTAAAAGTAGTAAAATAGTTTTATAATTAATTAAAAATATATTTAGAAGTGAGAGAAAAGTGTGAAAATATTAATTGATGATTTTAAAAAATATAAAAAATATAAAAAATATATAGATGTTATTTTATTGTATTTTTCTTCAAGAGCATTTCAAGCAGTAGTATTATATAGAATTAGTAATTATTTGTATAAAAATGGAATGAAAAAACTTTCTATAATTATTAAAAATAAATCTATAAAATTGACTGGATGTGAAATTGGGGAGAGTACAGAGATAGGAAAAGGCTTTAAAATTGCTCATTCAGTTGGTATAGTGATTTCAGGAAATTCAAAAATCGGAGAAAATGTAATTATACAAGGAAGTGTTATTATTGGAACTAATAGAGAAGAAATTCATGAATACCCCAAAATTGGAAATAATGTGTATATAGGAGCAGGAGCCAAAATTTTAGGAAATATAAATATTGGGAATAATGTTATTATAGGAGCGAATTCAGTAGTTATTAAAGATGTAGAAGACAATAGCACGGTAGTAGGAGTCCCAGCTAAATTAATATAATTTAACAAAAGGAATAGTATTTTTAATAAACTAGAAAGGGATAATTATGAATATAAAAAAAATAAATAATAATATAATAATATTTACAGGTATGAGTATATTGTTTATATTATGTATTTCAGCTAATATAAATATTTTTAAAAATAATTTATTTGAAATGAGCACTTTTTTTATAATTGCGTTTATATGCATTATAAGAATAAGCTTTTTTGAAAAATATACTTATTCATTAGATAGTTTTCATTTTTTGTTTATTTATCTTTTTACAGTAATAGCGCCACTATATCAAATTGGAAGTGGAGAGTTTCCTTGGGATTTAAGTGTTTCCAATCAACCAATTTATAAAGCTAATCTATTAATTATAATATGGATGTTAATTTATATGATATCTTATAAATTTATAAAAGATAAAAAAGGTAATTTAAAAGTTAAATTTGTAAAATATAATAAAAACAATAATAGATATTTTAATGTTAATTGCAAAAGAGCTAATGTAATTATAATATTAATATCATTAATATCCTTATTAGTTCTAATTAGAGAATATGGTTTTGCAAATTTATTTAGTAGATCATTAAGTAATAGTGTTATGCAAAATAATTTAAAATCTACTGGATTAATAATTTCCGTTTTTGTAAGGAGTTTACCAATTGCATGCTTTGCAGTTTTAATATTTAAAATCAAAATGTTAGGACATAAGAATTATATATCAGCTATAATTACATTTATATTATTAGTTGTAAGTAATTTTCCAACTGGAACTGCTAGATATTGGATGGGTGTAGTTTATTTAGGGAGTATAATTTTAATATTTAATAAGTTATTTGAAAAATATAGGCTTATAGAAATGATAGGAATATTTGGTATGATAATAATTTTTCCTGTTATTAATATTTTTAGATATATTACATTAAGTGAATTTAGTTTTTCGGATTTAAATTTTACTAGGATAGCAGATATGTCTATATTTTTATCAGGAGATTTTGATGCATACTCCATGTTTTTAAGAACTATTAGAGTAGTAGATTTAACAGGAAGTGTATATTTTTATGAACTATTAGGAAGTATTTTATTTTTCGTTCCAAGAGCATTTTGGGTGATGAAGCCAGAAGGATCTGGACCATATATTGCTAAAATGGAAGGATTAACATTTACTAATTTATCAGAGCCAATTTTTGCTGAAGGATATTTAAATTTAGGAATTATAGGATTGATTATTTTTTCGATTTTTTTAGGTATGATATTAGCATATATTGATAAAAGTTATTGGAAAGACTATAAAAATAAAGTTCTTAATGTATTGACAATTTTTTATCCATTTTTATTAGGAAATATTTTTACGAATTTTAGAGGTAGTTTGATGGTAACTTTAGCATATACAATTGGACAAATGTTAGCATTTTTTACAATATATCATATATATATATATAGTTGCAAAATTAAAATTATAAAAAAGTAAAAGTTAATATAAATAATAATTGTTATGGAGGATAAGTAATGAAAGTACTTTTTTTTGTTCCAAATATGACTCAGGTTGGAGGAATCGAAAGATTAGTATCAATATTAGCAAATAAGTTTAATGAAAATGACAAAATGAAAGTTGAAATAATTAATTTAGGTAAAAAGAATGGAGACATTAAATTTAAAATAAATGATGATATTATTATTAAATATATTGGATTTGATGAAAAAGACTTATCAAGAATGAATATAATAAAGAAGGTATTATATACATATAAGACATTTATTGAAGTAAAAAAATACTTTAAAAAATATAATTTTGAAGATGAAAAAACAATAGTAATTGCTTTTGGACATACATTAAGTTTAATTCTAGCCCATGCAGTAAAAAGTACTAGAAAAATAAAGCTTATAGGAAGTCAACATAATCCAATAACATATAATAAACTTTATAATGTATTAAGAAAAATATATTTAAAAAAGTTGGATAAATATGTTGTCTTAAATAAAGACATGAAAAGTGATTTGTTAGATAAATATAATTTAAATAATATAGAGGTAATAGAAAATCCGAATACTTTGATTGAAAGCAAAATAAGTAATCTTTCAAATAAGCAAATAATTTCAGTTGGAAGATTGACTGAACAAAAAAACTATGAGTGTTTAATAGAAGTATGGAATAGTTTAGGTTGTAAAAAAAGAGGATGGAAGCTCAGAATAATAGGAGAAGGTTCAGAGAAAGAAAATTTATTAAATTGTATTAAGCAATATAATTTAAAAGAAAGTGTTGTTATAGAAAGTTTTACAGACAATATTGTAGAAAAATATTATGAGTCAGATATATTTGTACTAACATCTAAATATGAAGGTTTTGGATTAGTTATTGTAGAAGCGCAAAGTTGTGGTTTACCAGTAATTTCATTTGATTGTCCAACAGGACCACGTAGTATAATTAATGATGGAAAAGATGGATTTTTAATTGAAAGTAATAATACTGATGAATTTACTAAAAAACTTCTAGAATTAATGAATAATGAAGAAGTTAGGATGAGATTGAGTAAAAATGCAATAGAAAATGCTAGAAGATTTGATATTGATATAATTACAGAAAAGTGGATTAAATTATTTAATGAAATATAAGGAGTATTATGATAAAGGTAAGTGTTATTATACCAGTTTACAATGTTGAAAAAGATTTAAGTAGATGCTTAAAATCTGTACTAAATCAGACTATGAGGGATATAGAAGTTATATTAATTAATGATGGTTCATCAGATAATAGTTTAGAGGTTTGTAGAAATTTTAAGAAGATTGATTCAAGAATTATAGTAGTAGATAAAAAAAATGAAGGACCTTCTAAAGCCAGAAATATTGGGATTGAAATTGCAAAAGGAAAATATATAACTTTTGTAGATTCAGATGACTGGATTGAAAAAGAAATGTTTGAAAATATGTATAACAATCTGGAAAAGGAACAATGTGATATTTGTATATCAAATTACTATAGAAATTATCAAAATAAAGAAATTAAAGTGAATTTAGATTTTAATGATGAGATATTAACTGGAGTGCAAATAAGAGAAAAATTAATTTTCCCACTTATAGGACGAAAAGAGTTTGGAGCAGAAACACAAATTTTAGGATTTGGAGCTCCATGGGGCAAATTGTTTAAAAAAAGCTTTATAAAAAAGAATAATATATTTTTTAATAATTCATTATTAATTGGAGAAGATACTTTGTTTAATATACAAGCTTTAGCAAAGACTAATAAAGTGATTATTGACAACAAGCATTATTATCATTATTGGGACAATGAAAATTCAATTATGAGAAGATATAAAGAAAATTGTTGGGATATTTATAAATCATCAATTTTAAAAATAGATGAGTTTCTAAAAAATTATAATTGGCAAAATATTATTGAAGAGAGATTTAATATAATGAAAATTGAAGCTATTATAAGAAGTATTCGTAATGAATGTTCTCCTAATAATAATAAAAGTTTAAAAAATAAATTATGTTATATAAGTAGAATGTGTAGTGATCATATAATTACTGACACTTTAAAAAATATAGATTTTAACAAGTTAAGTTTAAAAAGAAAATGTATACTCAAAATGATTGAATATAAATTTTCAGGAGTTTTATATTTTTTATTAAAGTAGTTTATAAAATTTTTATATTAAGTTATGGTGAGGAGATTTATGATTAAAGTTAGTGTAATAATTCCTATTTATAATATGGAAAAACATATAGATAAATGTCTTAACTCAGTAATAAATCAATCATTAGAAGAAATTGAAATAATATTAATAGATGATGGATCAACTGATAACTCATTAAAAATATGTAATTTATATAAAGAAAAGGATAAAAGAGTAAAAGTTTATTCTAAGGATAACTCAGGAGTATCAAGCGCCAGAAATATGGGGATAAAAAAAAGTAAAGGTAAATACTTAACTTTTATTGATCCAGATGATTACATAGAAAAAAATATGTTAAAAGATATGTATGAAAAAATTGAGTATGATAAGTCAGAGTTAGTAATATGTGATTATACTATAGATTATATTAATAGCTATAAAAACATAAATTTACGTTATAATAAAAAGTTATTTTTAGATAATGAAATAGTAGAGAAATTTATATTACCATTTATAGGAGTAAAAGAATTTGGTGATGAGTTTTGGATGGCTGGATTTAGATCACCTTGGGGAAAATTATATAAAAAAAATATTATAAGTAATAATAATATTTTTTTTAATGAAAAATTAAAAATTGGAGAAGATGTAATATTTAATTTGAAATATTTGATTTGTATAAAAAGTATATCATATATAAATAAAAATTATTATAATTATGTAAAAAATGATACATCTGTAATGAATAGATATAAAAAAGATTATTTAGAAATATGTGAAAATTATGTTTTTGAATTAGAAAATATAATAAAAAAATATAAATTAGGTAAAGAAGCAAAAGAAAGGCTTGCAAAAGAAAAGTTAAAAAGTATAACATTAATAATAAAAAATGAATGTAGTTTGGAAAATAAAAAATCTTTATTAAAAAAGATTTTTTATTTAAAAAAAGTAACTTCAAGTAACTTGGCATATCAAGCTATAAAGGAAAATGAATATAATAAATTACCTTATTTACAAAAAATAAGAATAAATCTTATAAAATATAAAATGAATATAATATTATATATTTATTATAAAATAATTTAAAGTAAGGAATTAGTAAGAGATGCGTACAAAGAAAGCTATAATTAATTCAAGTATAAATATAATAACTTATGTATTGTTATTTATTCCTAATTTGATTATTAGAAAGGTTTTTTTAGACACTTTAGGGAATGAACTTTTAGGATTAAATTCATTATATACTAATATAATAGGATGGATATCAATAGCCGAACTGGGTATTGGTAGTGCTATTATATATTCTTTATATAAACCTTTTGCTCAAGAAGATAGAAAAAAAATAAATGCATATATAAATTTTTATGGAAAGTTTTATAGATGTACTGGATTTTTTATTTTAATAGTAGGAATAAGTATATCTCCATTTATTAAATTTTTTATTGAAAATGATATTAATACAAAAATTGTAACTATAGGATTTATTATATCTTTATTAAATAGTTTTATAAGTTATATGTTTTCACATAAATTATGTATTTTAAATGTTGCACAAGAAGCATATAAAGTAACTATAGGTACTACTATTTCACAATTATTTATATTTATATTTCAATATATTATACTAAATAATGATCCTAATTTTATATTATTTATAAGTGTTCAGTTAATTGTCAATTTAATATATTATATAATCATTAATATATATATATTAAATAGATATCAATGGCTAGGAAAAACTAAGGAAAGTTTAGATTCAATTACTAGAAAAGAATTATTTAAAAATGTAAAGGCACTTTTCATGCATAAAATAGGGAATCTGGTAGTTAATGGTACAGATAATATAGTAATATCTAAATTTATTGGTTTAGGAGTATTGTCAGATTATACCAATTATAATACTGTTATATTAGCGCTTCAAAGAATTGTTTCTATGGGGTTAAATGGTATAACTTCAAGTGTTGGAAATATGCTTACAGATAATGATAAGAAAAAGGCCTATGATATTCATAAAAAAATTTTCTTTTTAAATTTTTGGATTGTATCATTTATAGTTATTAGTTTATATAATACATTAAATCAATTTATAAGCTTATGGGTAGGTACAGAATATTTACTAGATAATCTTACTTATATAATTATTTTAATAAATTTATATTTTGTTTCTATGAGAGGATCTGTCGAGCAATTTCAAAATGGCAGTGGAAATTTCTATCAAGATAGATATGCTCCAATAGTAGAATCTATAATTAATTTAACCGTTTCAATTTTTTTAGTTAAGAGAATTGGAATAGCAGGTGTTTTTATAGGGACTTTAGTATCTAATTTTTCAGTAATATTTTGGACTAAGCCGTATGTTGTATATAAATATGTATTTGACAAACCATTAGCTAATTATTTTAAGATGTATTTTGGGTATCTATTTGTAGCATTAATACCATTATTAATAACTAACTTAATAAGTAATTTATTTAAATTTAAAATATCAATTTTGAGTTTTATAATAAACTGCTTAATAAATATAGTATTAATTAATATTATATATATAATTATATTTTTTAAAACAAATGAATTTAAGTATTATTTGGGTTTAGTTAAAAATATGATTAACAAATTTGAGAGATAAAAGAGGAAGTTAGTAGCAAGTAAATCGTAAGCATCTTACTAACATCCCTAGTGGTTAGAAATCGCAGTCGCTCATCCTTTAATAAAACATTGAACGACCAGTTTATTTCCAGCGACTAGCAAGAGTGTGACTTCGTCCCTCTCAAGGACCCCCGGGGGTTTTAAAATTTTCCAGTGGCAAGCTTAAGTTAAAGGCTAAATGTTCAAATTATGAATATTTAGCCTTTTAGTTTAAGAAAAAATAAATATGGGCTATAATATAAATATAGAAAGTTGGTGTTTAGTTGGAAAAAGAGAAAGTAAAATTAGATGAAGTTCTAAAGTTTTTATTTTCAACATCTAATAAGGTATTAGTGAAGTTATTAAATGGAATATTTAATGAAAATTTTAGTGTAGATGAAGTAGAATTAACTGTTAGTAATAATGAGTTTGTTGAAGATGATTTAGGAATATTAAGAGGAGATATGTTTTTTGATATTCTTAATAAAGATTATAATAAGGCAAGTTATCATATAGAATTTCAGACAAAAAATGATAATACAATGATTGTTAGGATGTTTGAGTATGGTTTTAAAAAGGGAAAAGAGCAACTGAAAAGTTTTAAGAACTATACAGAAGACATAAGAACTATATATTTCCCAAAGCAAAAAGTAATATTTTTTGAAGAAAATAAAAATATTAAAAATCAATTAAAATTAAAAATAATATTTCCAGATGAGAAGGAGATTATTTATACAGTAGATGTAATGAAATATTGGGAATACAGTGATGAACAACTTAGAGAAAAGAAGATGTATCCCCTAATACCATTACAGCTTTTTAAGTTAAGAAAAGAGTTAGAAAGGGCACATAATAAGAAGGATTTAAATAGAATAAAAGAATTATCTAATAATGCTAAAGAACTTGCTGGTAAATTAGCTAAACAATCAGCAATATTATTTGAAGCTGATGAAATATTAGGTGAAGATTTTCATAAGATGCTATTAGCTATACAAAATCTAATAGAATATTTAAATAGAAATTATATGAATGATGAAAATATAGAAAATGAGGTGACTACAATGACTAAAACATTATATGACCCCGAAGTAGAAAAAAGAGGAATAGAAAAGGGAAGAGGAGAGGGAATAGAAGAAGGAATTAATCTTACTAAAAAGGTATTTAAATTAGCTAGCCAAGGAGAAACAATAGGTAATATATCAAAAATATGTAAGATATCAGAAGAGAAAGTTAAAGAAATTTTAGATTAAAGAGCAAGAGTAGTTTCAAGGCCCCAGGGACTTTAAAATTTTCCAGTGGCAAGCTTATGTTAAAGCATGAGTTTGTCACTGTTTTTTTGTTAAATAAGTATGAGTTTTATGTTTAGAAAAAATATAAAGGTTAAGAATACTCCTTATAGGTATAAGCAATAAGGAGGCAGAAATGACAAGCGAAAAAAGATCATGGTATGAGGGAGCTACATACCACATTACAGCAAGAGGACATCATAGAAATGATATATTTAGAGATGAAGAAGATTTTAAGATATATTTAATTATTCTAGAAGAAGCATTGCTTTATTTTAATAATTATAATTATGAAATAATAGCATACTGTTTAATGGATAATCATGTACATTTACTTTTAAAAACTGGAGTAGAGCCGCCATGGAGATTTATAGCGCGAGTTCATTCTATATATGCAAGGTATTTTAATAAAAAATATAACTATTTAGGTACACTGTTTCAAGGAAGATATAGTGCAGAGATTATAGAAAACGATACTTATATGCTTGAAACCTCAAGGTATATTCATTTAAATCCGGTAAAAGCAAGAATGGTTGAAACACCTGATGAATATAAATGGTGCAGTTACTTAATATATGTTGGAGAGCAAGAAGAAAATTTTATTAATTCAAAAATAATATTAAATTACTTTCAATATGAGAAAAGATTTAAGTTATATAGAGAGTTTGTATATACGAAACTAAAAGAATTAAGAGAAAAGTTACTAGAAGAAGAAATTAAAGCAAATCAAGAGATAAGATAAATTTAAAAATTGTGAGATGTTACAAATTCTAAAATATAAGTTTAGGAGTACTATCAAAGTGTCAATAATTGAAATGTGAATTATTGATAGGAGTGAAAAATGTATGGCAACAGTATTAAAAAAGTTTTGCGATAAGTGGAATTGATGGATATGTAGTTAATATAGAAATAGACACTATATATGGTAAGCCTTCGGTATCAATTGTAGGTATGGGCGATACTGCAATTAAAGAAGCTAGAGAAAGATTAGAAGCTGCTATTATAAATAGTAAATTTGAATTTCCTAAAATGAAAATAGTAATTAATTTATCACCAAGTGATGTAAAGAAAAGCGGATCGCATTTTGATTTAGGAATGGCGATAGCACTTTTAATTCAATCTGCTCAAATATTCGTAGAAGAGGTTGAGAGATATGCATTTATAGGAGAGTTATCATTAAATGGGGACTTGAGGCCGTGTATAGGAGTTTTACCAATGGTTATGGAGGCTAAAAATAAAGGAATTAAGAATGTAATAGTACCAATGGATAATATGACAGAAGCAAGTTTGATTAGTGATATGAATATTTTTGCGTTTAATAAATTAAATGAGGTAACAGATTTTTTAACAGGAGTAAAGCCATACGAACCAATTAAAGATAAAAAGGATAATTATAAATTAGATAGTCCATATATAATAGATTTTCAAGATGTTCAAGGGCAAGATAGTGCACTTGAATTTGTGGCTGTTGCAGCAGCCGGAGGGCATAATTTATTAATGTCAGGAACGCCTGGATGTGGTAAATCAATGGTTGCAAAAAGAATACCAACAATACTACCAGCTATGAGTGAAGAAGAGGCTTTAGAAGTGACAAAGATTTATAGTGTAGCAGGGCTTTTGAAAAATAGAGGTACATTAATAACAGAAAGGCCATTTAGATCACCACATCATAGTGCATCTACAAATTCATTAGTTGGGGGTGGTATGTTTGCCATGCCAGGAGAAATATCTTTAGCACATAATGGGGTATTATTTTTAGATGAAGTTGCAGAATTTAATAAAAAGACTTTAGATGCATTAAGGCAACCAATTGTATTGAAAAGAACCCCCGGGGGTTTTAAAATTTTCCAGTGATAAGTAATGCATAGATTAAATAATCTGCGCAGTTTTTGTTTAGGAAATTTATATTATGATATATAATATAAATATAAGTTAGTAAATGAATAGGAGGAGTTAGAATGCCATTAGCTAGAGATTATGATTATATGACATATAAAGAGTTTTTAGAGTATCAATCACTAACAGATCAAAAAACTGAATATAGTAATGGAGATATATTTTATATGTCACCAACTCACCCAAATCATAATAAAGTACAAAATGAATTATACTTTCAATTTAGAAGTATATTAAATAATTGTAATAAGTGTGATGTTTATACATCTGATATAGCAGTTAAATTTCAAAATGAAGAAGAGTCATATCAGTTTGAACCAGATGTAATGATTACATGTGATAATAAATTTGATGGATCTATTTACAAGGGGATACCAAATCTTATAGTAGAAGTATTAAGTAGAGCTACTAAAGATAGGGATAAGGGATTAAAATTAGATGTGTATGAAAAATTTGGAGTAAAAGAATATTGGTTAGTGGATATTAATTTTAGGGAAATAACTATTTATTCGGATAATATAAATGGAAAATATAAAACTATAAGAACTTATAGTGAAGATATGGTTATAAAGTGGAATAATTCAAATATTAAAGTTGAAAGTATTTTTAGGCTTTTAACAATAGAATAACTAGCAATCTTAGTCATTCCTTTTTCAATAAGACGTTGAACGACCGGTTTATTTTCAGCGACAAGCTTATATGTAGCAAGAGAGTGACTTCGTCCCTCTCAAAGACTCCTGAGGTTTTTAAAATTTTCCAGTGGCAAGCTTATTTAAAAGCATAAGTTTGTCACTGTTTTTTTAGTTAAATATATGTTTATGATATAAATTAAAGATAGTTATTAATATAAGATGTTTGCGTATATTATATATTTAATAAAGTACAGATTATTTTTATTTATAATAAAATTTTTATGGGGTATAATTATATATAAATAAATTTATAAAAATAGATAGGTATTTATATGAGTTTTAACATAGATAATATAATTTAATTAAAAATAAATAAATTTTAAGTATATAATAAGAGAGGTAAAATAAATGGGAGTAGATATAAATGAAGATTTTTTGCAGAAGGAAGAGTGGATTAATAATATAAAATTTATGTCTCCAAGACCTAGATATAACCATATAGAGTTGCAAGGGGAGATATATATGCAGCTTAAGCAATATTTTAAGAAAAGGTGTAATGTTTCAATAGAAGCTGCACTATTTTTAACAAAAGATGATCCTATAGAAATAAAGAGTGATAAAAATAAAATTGATTTATTAGTAAAATCTAAAAAAGCAGAAGTGGCTCCAGATGTTGCTGTTTACTGTGATAAAAATCAAATTTTTTATAGGGGGTATATAGGTGTTCCACAATTAGTTGTAGAGGTATTAAGTCCATCTAACGCTGATGATGATTTGATTGTGAAAAAGGATTTATATGAAAAGTATGGTGTGCCTGAATATTGGATTATATCACCAATGAGTAAAAAAGTATGGATTTACATGTTAATTGATAATAAATATGAATTAAAGAATAGTTGTACGTTAAATGATAAGTTTACATCTACAAGATTTGAAGAATTAGAGATTGATTTATCAGATGTTGAATTAATAGTAGAAGAGTAGACAGCGAGACTCCCGGGTGTCTTAAAATTTTCCAGAGACAAGTTTATGTTTAGTATAGACTTTGTCTCTGTTTTTTGTTAAATTGATATTTTTATTTATAACATATTTATTGTGGGATATAATTAAGTTATAGAATAATTAGATTGATAGGAGAAAATTATGAGTAAAGGTTTATTAGATCCTAAAGTAGACTTTGTATTTAAAAATATATTTGGCTCACCAAATCATCCAGAAATATTAATATCATTTTTAAACGCGACATTAAAACCAAAAAAGAAAATAGTAAGTGTTGATATAAAAAAAACAGATATAGAAAAACAATATATTGAAGATAAATATTCAAGGCTTGATGTAAAAGCTACAACAAGTAATGATGAAATAATTAATATTGAAATACAACTAAAAAATGAAAATAATATGGTAAAGAGAAGTCTTTACTATTTAAGTAAGATGTATGAAGAACAGTTAAACGAAAAAGAAGATTATTCAAAATTAGCGAGAACTGTGTGTATTAATATTCTTAATTTTAAATATCTTAAAACAGATAATTTTCATACAGGATATAGATTTAAAGAAATTGAAAGTAATGAAGAATTAACAGATATTATGGAAGTTCACTTTATAGAAATTCCAAAGTTAAAGGATTCTAGTGATGAAAAGGATATGCTTGTTGCGTGGACAGAATTTTTAAAAGATCCAGAAAGTGAAAAGGTTAGAGGATTAGAATTAAGCATAGAGGAAATACGCCAGGCAAAAGATGAGCTTATACGAATGAGTAATGATAAAAAACAAAGAGAATTATATGATATGAGAGCAAATTCCTTAAGAGATAAGATTAGTGAGTTGAATGCAGCTAAAAGAGAAGGAATAGAAGAAGTGGCTAGGAATATGAAGAAAAATGAATTACCTATTGAAATGATTTCAAAATTAACTGGCTTAAGAGTTGATGAAATAGATAAATTATAGACTAAGTAGGACTTCGACTCCCGGCAGACTGACCAAGAGAGTGACTTCGTCCCTCTCAAGGATCTCTGGTAGTTCTAAAATTTTCCAGTGGCAAGCTTATGTGAAAACATAAGTTTGTCGCTGTTTTTTTCGTTAAATATATATGTTTACGATATAAATTAAAGATAGTTATTAATATAAAATGTTTGAGTATAGTATGTTATATATTTAATAAAGTCCAGATTATTTTTATTTATAACATATTTAATGTAGGATATAATTAAAATATACAATAATTAGATTGATAGGAGAAAATTATGAGTAAAGGTTTATTAGATCCTAAAGT
>UQQU01000023.1 GCA_900543325.1 uncultured Clostridium sp.
ATATCATTAATTTTTCTCTATCACTGGCTTTAAAGCTTAGATCTACAATTTTCTGCATACCCCTTAAAAGTTAACGATTTTTGCTATATTTTATATAAAAAATAATTAACTAAAAAATACTTTACCTTATATTCTTTAAATAATCCCCATATCCTAATTCTTTCATTTTATCTTTAGGTATAAATTTTAATGCTGCTGAATTTATACAATATCTCAATCCGCCTAACTCTTCAGGGCCGTCTGTAAATACATGACCCAAGTGAGAATTTCCTAATTTACTCCTAACTTCAGTTCTAAACATTCCATGACTAAAATCTTCTTTTTCTTTTATATATCCTTTATTTATAGGTTTAGAAAAAGCAGGCCATCCACATCCTGAATTAAACTTATCCTTAGAAGAAAATAATGGTTTTCCCGTAACTATATCTACATATATACCATCTTCAAAGTGCGCATCATATTCATTATTAAAAGGAGGTTCAGTTCCATTTTCTTGAGTAACTTTATATTGAAGAGGTGTCAAAGTTTTTTTAAGTTCTCTTTTCTTTTTATCCGATACTTTCCAGGCCTCTTCTATAAATTGTTTTCTTCCTGAACCAACATAATAAGCCTTATACCTAAATGGATTTTTCTTATAATAATCTTGATGATATTCTTCTGCAGGATAAAATTCTTTAGCTTTTAATATCTTTACAGCTATTGGCTTGTCAAATATTCCACTTTCATTTAATTTTAATTTATATTCTTCAGCTACTTTCTTTTGTTCATTATCCATATAAAATACTGCTGTTTCATAACTTCTTCCTCTATCATTAAATTGTCCGCCTTCATCAGTTGGATCAATACTCATAAAGAATGCTTCTACTAATTCTATGTACTTTACAACATTTTCATCATATGTAATTTCTACTGCTTCATAATGTCCTGTTTCTGTTCTACATACTTGCTCATATGTAGGATTTGCTACATTTCCACCTGTATAACCTACTACTACACTTTTCACTCCATCATATGAGTCAAAAGGTTTTACCATACACCAAAAACATCCTCCAGCAAAAATAGCCTTCTTTAATTTACTCATATAATATTCCTCCTAATAACTAATTAAAAATAAATTAATTATAATATCATTCTTGATTTCAACAACCTATCTAAAAATCAAAGTGTGATTTAATAAATTTAATCATATTATCCTTATTTTTTTCGAACTGAACTAGTCTATTCACATTTGCTCCAGAGGGATGTGGGAAACCAACAAGGATTTGATTTTCTTTTATAACCCCATCTTCTCTTAATTTTATTAAAACTTCTTCAACAGCTTTTCCTAATGGTATTAATAATATGTTTTCTGGATTATTTAGATTTTTAAATTCACTTATAAAATTTTCATAAACATACTTCATTAAAAAGTCACTCTTCATTAATTTAGGAGTATGTCCTGAATAATTCTCCTTATTTACAAAAACCGAATATGGTATTAATGATATTGTATGTAATAAATAATCCTTATCTTCAAATAACTCACTACAACTTTGTAATTCTAATGCTTTATTAAGTTCTATCCCATCTAACATTGAAATTATATTTTTTCTTAAACTTCCGCTAAATCTACCTGCAACTTTACATTTATATTGAATCTCCTGAATATCATCATTAACTTCTAGTTCTTTTCTTGCGGTAGCTATAGCAGTACTCATTTGTTGAAAACCTGGTGTTATTCCAATTATAAATACTTTAGCATTTGGATTTAAGTATTCATTGTGAGGAGCATAATATATTTCTATATTTTTTTCACTATCAACTAGAAAATCTTTTATTAGCAATTCTTCTTTTGTGTATTTATTTTTTAATGGCAATTTCATTATTGCTTCTTTATAATCATATAATGTTTTTTTCATATGTACCTCTTCATCTTAAATAATTAATATACTATATATTATATACAAATATTAAATCAAAATATAAATAAGCTACCCATAATTCTGAGTAGCTTACTTAGTAAATTTCTTATCAATTTAATCTTCTATCATCATTTTCATATTTTCTTTATCCATAGCTCCAACAATCTTATTAACTACTTCACCATCTTCATTAATTATGAAAGTAGTCGGGAATCCTCCAATACCATATTTATAAACTAATTCACCACCAAAATCCATAACAACAGGAAATGTATAATTATTTTCCTCTAAAAAACTAACTATTTCTTCTTCTGAACCTTCCCTTCCTAAGTTTGGCGCTGCTACTCCCAATATTATAATATTATTACTATTCTCCCCATACTCATTATATATTTCTTGTATATATGGCATTTCACCTCTACAAGGTGGGCACCATGTTCCCCAAAAATTTAAAAATATAGTTTTACCTCTATATCCACTTAATGTATGCTCATTCCCATACTGATCCTTCAATGTAAAATCTATTGCCATTTCCTCAGAGCTTTTATTATCTTCTTTATCTATAATTTCATTTTTTTCTATATTATTATACTGTTTATTTTTATTAATATTTGTAACTCCATTAAAAAACATAACTAGTCCACTTATTATAAGAATAATTCCGCATATCTTTTTTATTATTCCCATATAGTTTTTCATTTTATCAATACTTTTAAATAGCTTACTATAAAATCCAGCTACTATTATAAATGGCAAAATGAATCCTACTGTGTACACAATTATTAATAAATTAGCTACCATTCCACTACTTGAACCTGAAGCCATAATAAGAACTGATGCAAGTATTGGCCCAATGCATGGTGTCCATCCAAAACTAAAAGTAAATCCTAATATAAATGCAGATAAAGAAGTCATTTCTTTTACTTTTATATTCATTCTTTTTTCTCTGCTTAATAATGTTGATTTAATTATATCTACGTAAAACAATCCCATAAATACTATGATTATTCCACCTATAACCATTATATAATCTTTATTTTCACTAAAAAATGAACTTAATATATTTACTGATGAACCTAATATAAAAAATGTCGTTGAAATTCCTAAAACAAATAATATAGTATTTTTAAATAATGCTGTTTTTACGAATTTATCTTCTCCATTCTTTAATATGTCCACATTACTATTTGACAATATACTTAAATAAACTGGTAAAATTGGTAATATACACGGCGAAAAGAAAGATAATAATCCTTCTATAAATACTACCACTAAATTTAATTGCTGCACATTCTCATCTCCTTTTAATATCTGGTGTAATTGCTTGTACACTGATTTAATTTATTAATATATGTATTTAAATTATTTCTTAATTAATATATATTAAAAAATCACCATTATTATACAATTATATACTAATGGTGATTTTATATTAATATCTATTTTTTAGGCTTTTTATAAAACGTATTTTCTAAAGGCAGCTTAGTTCTAAAAATTCCATCTAACTTATAATATGCACCTTGAACTGCTGGTGCTGTTGGTATACACGTTATTTCCCCAACCCCCTTAGCTCCATATGCCAATTCTGCATTATTCTTTTCAATTATAATACTTTCTATTTCTGGAACCATAGTTGATCTAAATAATCCTAAGGTCCCAAACTTAGCAGTAGGAATTGATTCTTTTAATGGATAATCCTCTGTTAATGCATATCCTAAGCCCATAACTACTCCCCCTTCAATTTGTCCCTCAACATTTAAAGGATTTATAGCTCTTCCAACATCATGAGCTGCTACTATTTTTTTAACTTGTCCTTCCTTGTTTAAAATAACTAACTGTGTAGCAAAACCATATGCAATATGACTTACAGGATTTTTTTTATCACTTCCCATTTTATCAGTTTTACCATAAAATTCTCCGTAAAACTCTTTACCATTAAGCTCTTTTAATGTTTTTATTTTAAGTGCTTCCTTTAATTTCAAAGCTGCAACTCTTGTAGCTTCTCCGGTAAATAATGTTTGTCTTGACGCTGTTGAAGTTCCGGAATTTGGCGTTAACTTAGTATCTGGTTTTATCCATTTAACTTTACTGGTATCTAAATCTAAAGTTTCACATACTATCTGTGTCATGGTTGTACCTATTCCTTGTCCCATACAAGCTGCTGAAGTTTTTATAAGAACAATTTCATCTTTAACCTCTAACATAGTTCTTCCTATATCAGGGAGTCCTACCCCTATTCCAGCATTTTTAAAAGCACATGCTATTCCTACAAACTCATTTTTTTCATATTCGTCCTTAACAGCTAATAATGTCTCCTTTAATGCAGTCCCTGCATCTGCTATCTGTCCATTAGGCAGTTCCTGCCCAGGTTCAATTGCATTTCTAAAACGTATCTCCCAAGGTGATATCCCAACAAGTTCCGCAAGTTTATTTATATTAGATTCATTTGCAAATGCTGATTGCGTTACACCAAAACCTCTAAATGCTCCTCCTGGAGGATTATTAGTATAAACAGCTATACCTTCGACTTCAGAATTTTGATAATTATAAGGCCCTGCTGCATGAGTGCATGCTCTTTGTAATACTGGACCTCCTAAGGATGCATAGGCTCCTGTATCTGCAATAATTTTTGCCTTCATAGCTGTCAACTTTCCATTTTCATCGCAGGCTGTTGTAAATTCCATCTTCATTGCATGCCTCTTTGGATGTACCTTTATACTTTCGGATCTTTTTAAAGTCATCTTTACAGGTTTTCCTGTTAAAAATGCAAGTAATGCTGCTTGATGTTGACAACTCATGTCTTCTTTTCCACCAAATCCTCCACCAACATACTTAGATATTATTCTAAGCTTACTTTCCTCAACTCCTAATAATGATGCAATCTCATGTAAATCATCATAAACAGATTGTGTGCCAGTATAAACAACTAACTCCTCATCTGTAGGTACTGCCAATGCGCTTTCAGGTTCTAAAAATGCATGCTCGGTGAAAGGTACAGAGTAATTATTTGTTACAACATACTTGGAGTTTTTAATAGCCTCATCAACATTGCCTCTTTTTAAAACTTCCCTTGTTAATATGTTTCCACCTTTATGAATTTCTGGAGCTCCAACTTTAAGAGAATCTTCAGGACAAGTCATAGGTGTTAATTTGTCATAGTCTATCTTAATTAAATTAATTGCCTTTCTTGCTATATCTTCACTTTCTGCCACAACTAATGCAATGGTATCACCTACATATCTAGTTTCTTCTCCTATTGCTATTAGAGCTGGCCAATCCTTTTTTAAATGTCCACAGAATCTATTTCCTGGTACATCAGCAGCAGTTACAACCTTAACTACCCCTTTTAAATTCAAAGCTTCACTATAATCAATATTTTTTATTAATATTCTTGGATATTCTGGTCTAAGTGCAACTCCATAAAGCATTCCATCTATCTTTAAATCATCACAGTATCCATCTAATGCTAACACTTTATCTTCTGCATCAACTCTTCCCAAAGAATCACCAACTAACCCTTTGCACTTTACTAACGGTACTTCTTTATTATCTCTTATAATTTCAGCTGCCATTAATATGGCCTCTTCAATCTTTTTATATCCTGTACATCTGCATATATTTCCTATAAGTGCTTTTTTTACTTCTTCTAAAGTTGGAGTTAATGTTTTATTAAATAATCCAGTAGCACTTATAACCATTCCCGGTATACAAAAACCACATTGAACTGCTCCAACCTTTGTAAATGAATAAGCAAAAACTCTTTTATAATTCTCGTCTAACCCTTCAACTGTAATAATTTTTTTATCTTTAACTTTTTCTCCTTTTAATATACAAGCTTTAGTTGCCCGTCCATCAACTAGAATCATACAAGCTCCACAAGCTCCCTCACCACAGCCATTTTTTACTGATATTAAATCTTCCGTATCTCTCAAAAACCTTATTAAAGATTCCTCTTCCCCTATACTACATACCTTTCCATTTAATAAAAAATTGACCATATACCCTTCTCCTCACTATTTTAATTATATTGCATTGTTAGAGCTTTTTTAGGGCATTTAGTTGCACAAAGACCACATCCAAAACACTTACTATTATCTATGTGCAACTTATCTTTTATATCAATAGCTTCATATACACAACTTACTTTACATTGTCCACATTTTATACATTTATCTAAATTAACCTTAGGTGGAATAGAAGTTGTTCTAAATTTTCTTTCCTCTGCCTTCTTATGAGAAATACCTATTATTTCATTTACGTCACTATATCCATGGCTATCTAAAAAGTCATTTAACTCTTTAGCAATTTTTCCATAAACACCAGGTCCCTTTAATATAGCTTCAGTACATACTTGTACTGCTCTTGCACCAGCCATTAACATTTCAGCAGCATCTTTTCCTGAGGTAACTCCTCCAACTCCTATAATAGGAATATTAACAACTCTTGATGCATCATATATATTTCTTACAGCTAATGGTCTTATTGGTGCTCCTGAAAGCCATCCGTAACCTTTTTCACTTCCCATAATTGGATATCCAGTTTCAATATCAATTGCCATACAAGGCCCAAAGGAATTAATCATAACTAATCCATCTGCTCCTGCATCTTGTAATGCTTTTGCTATACCTTGAATATCCGTATGAGGACTTAACTTCATAAAAACAGGACAATCCAATGTTGATTTTGCAGCCTTCATCGCATTTACTATTGGTCCAATATCTGTTCCAACATAATGTGTAGAAAGTTCTACTGCATCTGCATAAGGTTTAACTAAAGGGGCAACCTTTGAAATTTGATCTGCTGTATATCCCATACTTACTATCATTGGGACTCCAGCTTCCTTTGCTCTCTTATACTCTTTCGCTGCCCATTGTTCTTTTGGTAACTCTGACCATAACTCTGTATTTAAAAAACCTGAATTAGTTTTTGCCATACAAGGTCTTGGTACATCTGCCGGGTTTTCTGATATAGTTTTAGTAACTATTCCTCCAGCTCCCCCTTGTACTGCCTTTACACAAAGTTTTCCATCTTTTGCACCTGGTCCAGCTGCAGTAAAAATCGGATTACTAAATTTCATTCCTAATATATCAATATTTAAACTTGCCATTCCCATATCCCCCCTCTTTATTCTTATTTAAAGTTTCTTCCACAACTTCTCTGCTACTTGTCGTGCTTTCTTATAAATAAGCTCCTCATCAATGTTAACTATTACTCTATCTTTCATTACAACTTTTCCATTAATAACAGTTGTATCAACACTTCTACCTGAAACACCAAATAAAATATGTCCAAAGTAATTATTTTTATCCATAGGAGTCATAGGATTATAGTCTACTACTATAACATCAGCATATGCTCCTTCCTCTAAAACACCTAATGGATTATTATAATATTTTGAAACAATCTCTTTATTATTGTTAAATACCATTTTTGATGTTTCCATAAATCCAACATTAGAGTTACATAAATTATGCTTATGAATAATATTTTCAACCTTCATTGATTCAAACATATCACTTGTATAGCCATCTGTTCCCATACCCACTCTAATGCCCTTATCTATCATTTTAATTACAGGTGCAACACCTACAGCATTAGCCATATTAGATTCAGGATTGTTAACAACACTAGTATTAGTTTCTTTTAAAATATCTAATTCAGCTTCATTAACATGTATACAATGAGATGCAATAGTCTTTTCACCCAATATTCCATAATCCATTAATCTTTCAACAGTTCTTTTTCCACTATATCTTAAACTATTATTTAGATCCTCAATTCCCTCTGATACATGAATATGATATCCTGCATCAATTCCATCCATAGCTTCTCTACACTTTTCTAAACTTTCATTACTTAAAGTAAATGATGCATGCATTCCAAACATACCCTTAGTCATATCATCTTCTTTTGCATTAGCATATTTTATAAAATCAATATTTTCATTAATTCCTTGTTTAAGTATTCTTTGTCCATCTCTATCTGAAACTTCATAGCAATAACACCCTCTTATACCTAGCTCATCAGCTACATTAGATATTGCAAATAAACTTCCTTCTACCGACATAGGACTTGCATGATGATCAAAAACAGTCGTTACACCATTTTTTATACATTCAATTAAAGTTGTATATGCACTATATCTTATATCTTCTAGTGAAAGCTTTTTATCAATTCTCCACCAGACATTCTTTAAAATATCAGTAAAGGTTTCTGCTGGAGGATTTTTCAAATCTAATCCTCTAGCAAAAGCACTATATATATGATGATGGGTATTTATCATTCCTGGCATTATAAGTTTCCCTTTAGCATCTATAAACTCATCATACTTATTAGCATATTTATATTTAATTTTTGAAGTTTCCCCAACTTCTTTAATCATATTGCCTTCTATAGCTATACATCCATTTTCTATAAAAGTATTATTATTATCATTAGTAATAACTCGTCCATTTCCAATTAAAATCATAATCCCACCTACTTTTTGATATTTTTAATTTTAACTACAATATATTAATTTTACCAAAAATTTCAATTTTAAACAGATAGGTGCTATTTTTTATTTTTTAATATTCATTTTTCCAAACAATTTTTCTATACTTATCCGGATCAGTATCACCTTCTGTACTAAATAAAAGAATCTTTGAACTTTCATCTAAGCCTAATTTTTCTTTTAACTCTGAATACTCTTTATTAGTCATTATTTCATATAACAATCCTAGTGTTACAGCTCCTGACTCACCTGAAACTACCTTCTTATCTCCTTGAATTGGATTTCCAAGTATTCTCATCCCATTTGCAGAAATATAATCTGGTGCAGAAATAAACATCTTTGAATGATTTTTAAGAATATCCCACCCAATAATATTTGCTTCACCGCAGGCTAATCCTGCCATAATAGTAGGCATATCACCATCTACAATTCTTAAATTACCATCATTAGCAACAGCAGATTTATAAATACAAGCAGCTTCACTAGCTTCTACAATTGTAGTTATAGGACAATCCTCCTTATATACCGATGCAAAAAATCCTTGAATTGCACCTGCTAAAGACCCAACCCCTGCTTGTATAAATATATGTGTTGGTCTTTCAATTCCAAAATCTTTAAGTTGATTTAATGCCTCTAATCCCATAGTTCCATAACCTTGCATTATCCAAGCTGGAATATCCTCATAACCTTCCCATGCAGTATCTTGAATAATAACACCATTATGTTCATCTGCATATTTAGCAGCTAACCTAACAGCTTCATCATAATTCATATCAGTTATTGATGCATCAGCACCTTCTTTTCTTATATTCTCAAGTCTAGTTTGAGAAGAACCCTTAGGCATATAAACTACTGATTTTTGCTTTAATTTATTAGCAGTCCACGCTACACCTCTTCCATGATTTCCATCTGTAGCAGTTACAAATGTTATATCACCAAGCTCCTCTCTTACTTCATTAGATATTAACTTTTCATATGGTAATTCAGAAATATCCTTACCTAACTTTTGAGCTAAGTATTTTGCCATAGCAAAAGATCCACCTAATACCTTAAATGCATTTAATCCAAATCTATATGATTCATCCTTAATATATATTCCTCCAACACCTATTTGCTTACTTAAATTATCTAAATTAACTAATGGTGTTTCTTTATATTGTGGAAAACTACTATGAAATTGTTTTGTCTTTTCAATTTCTTCTTTACTTAAAAACTTTAATCTATTTGCATCCTCTACCTTTGGCAAAGTATTTTCTTTCCATTCTATTCTTTCTTTCATATTCACCCACTCTCCCCTTTAAACTCTATCTATTTATATATTTTAGTTCCTGTCTTTCCTTCTATACCATATTTAGCCTTTTCTAATAAAGTAATCAATGAATACCTTCCTTCCTTAGATTCTGCAAACTCTATTGCGGCTTCTACCTTAGGCTTCATCGATCCTGGTGCAAAATGACCTTGACTAACATATTCTCTCATTTCTTTTGTAGTAACTTCATCAAGCCACTTTTCATTTTCTTTTCCAAAGTTTATAGCTACCTTTTCTATCGATGTTAAAATTATAAAGCAATCTGCATCTATAGATTTCGCTAATACACAGCTAGCATAATCCTTATCTATTACTGCACCAACACCTTTTAAGTGATTTCCTTCACTAACTACAGGAATTCCACCGCCACCACAAGCTATAACTACTTCTCCACTTTCAACTAAAGTTTTTATAGTTTCAACTTCAACTATTCCAATAGGTTTAGGGGATGCAACGACTCTCCTATAACCTCTACCGCTATCCTCTATTACCTTTTTACCTTCTTTAATTATACTGTCAGCCTCTTCCTTAGTCATAAATGCACCTATAGGTTTAGTTGGATTATCAAAGGCACTATCCTTGGAATCTACTTCAACTTGAGTTATTATTGTTGATACTCCTTTATTTATATTTCTATTTAACAATTCTTCTCTTATCGCATTTTGTAAATCATATCCTATATATCCTTGGCTCATTGCAACACATACAGACATAGGACATATTGAATATTTTTTATTTGTTTTATGAAATTCTGTCATAGCACTATTTATCATTCCTACTTGAGGCCCATTTCCATGAGATATAATAACATCATTGCCTTTCTCTATTAAGTCAACTATAGCCTTTGCTGTTGATTTTACAGCCACCATTTGCTCTGCTAGTGTATTACCTAAAGCATTTCCACCTAAAGCAATTACTATTTTTCTTTTCATTTCAACCCCCATTTTCTATAAATATTATCAATAGAGATTTATCTAAGAGCTAAGAGTATATTTTTCTCTTATTTCTTAATCACTCTTTATTGTTTCTTATTTATTCATTAAGCCATTATTTACTTTGGCGTTCTTTTCCTTTATCTTCAAGATTTTTTAAATTTTCTTGTGGATTCTTAATTTTGCTTAAGAAAATCATTGCTGCAATAACATATGGTTTAAAACTAGCCTCTTTATATAATGATGTTCTATATCTATCAAATACAGAAGCCTCTACTTCTCCTTTTTCGCAACTTACTCCAGTTATATCTGCTGGTAAGCAATGTAGATATATTGCCTTACCATCTTTTGTTGTCTTCATTAACTCTTCTGTACATTCCCAATCTTTATATTTTGCATTTTGTGCTAATAATTCCTTTTCTAAATCCTTAATTCCCTCAGTATCTCCCTTTGCATATAAATCAGTACGCTTTTCCATAGCACTAAATGGTGCCCAACTCTTTGGATATACTATATCTGCATCTTTAAATGCTTCTGCCATAGAATTTGTCTTTGTAAATGACCCTCCTGACTCTTTTGCATTTTTCACTGCTATTTCTTCTACTTCACTCATTACTTCATATCCTTCTGGATGAGCAAGTACAACATCCATTCCAAATCTAGTTAATAATCCTATTACTCCTTGTGGTACTGATAATGGCTTTCCATATGAAGGAGAATATGCCCAAGTCATAGCAACTTTCTTTCCCTTTAAATTTTCTATTCCGCCAAATTCATTTATCAAATGTAATGTATCTGCCATTACTTGAGTTGGATGATCTATATCACATTGTAAATTAACTAAAGTTGGAATTTGTTCTAAACATCCATCTTTATATCCTTCCCTAACAGCCTTAGAAACTTCTCTCATATATGCATTACCTTTTCCTATATACATGTCATCTCTGATTCCAATTATATCTGCCATAAATGAAATCATATTTGCAGTTTCTCTTACTGTTTCCCCATGAGCGATTTGAGATTTTCCTTCATCTAAATCTTGAACTTCAAGTCCAAGTAAATTACAAGCTGATGCAAAACTAAATCTAGTTCTAGTAGAATTATCTCTAAATAATGAAATTCCAAGTCCGCTATCAAATATCTTTGAAGATATATTATTCTTTCTTAATTCTCTTAAAGCTTCAGCAACTGTAAATACAGCTTTTAATTCATCATCTGACTTCTCCCAAGTTAATAAAAAATCATTATTATACATATCCTCAAAGTTTAATCCATCTAATATTTCAATATATTTATCCATTAATCCCATTTTATATCTCTCCCTTTATTCTCATTATTTTAAAATATTACTGCTTAATATTTATTATTTATTCTTACAGTAAATAGTTGGCATAGCAGCATAAACTGCAGCACATCTTACTAAATCAGCTTTCCAAGTCTTTTCATTTGGTGCATGGGCTTCTTCTTCTTTTCCTGGTCCAAATCCTATACAAGGTATTCCGAATCTACCCATTATAGAAACTCCGTTAGTTGAGAATGTCCATTTATCAACCTTTGGTTCTCCATACATTCCCTTATAAGCTTCAACCATAGCTTTAGTTGCTGGTGCATCTTCTGGAATTACCCATGTCGGGAAATAACAATCTGTTGGATATACAAGTTCTGTATAGCTTGGCCTTTCATATTTATACATTGATACTTCAGCTTTATATTTCTTTACAAATGGTAAATTTCTTACTTCTTCTAAAGCTGATTGATATGTTTCTCCATCTGTTAAACGTCTATCTAATGATATTGCACACATATCTGCAACTGCACAACGTGATGGTGAATTAAAGAATATTTCAGAAACAGTAACAGTTCCCTTTCCTAAGAATTCATCATAATGAAGATTATCATTTAAAACTCTTATTTCTTGAAGTATATCTGCCATTTTATATATGGCATTATCTCCACGTTCCGGAGCAGAACCATGGCAAGAAATTCCCTTAACTTCTACTCTTATTTCCATACGTCCACGTTGACCTCTATAAATATTTCCATTTGTAGGTTCTGTAATTACTACAAATTCAGGTTTTACTTTATCTTCGTTATATATATATTGCCAACATAATCCATCACAATCTTCTTCTTGAACAGTCCCTGTTACTAATACAGTATATTTATCACTTAAAAGACCTAAATCTCTCATTATTTTAGCTCCATAAGTCGCTGATACAATTCCTCCAAGTTGGTCTGATGCACCACGTCCACCTATCTCTTCTTCTGTTTCATAACCTTTATATGGATCAAAGTCCCAGTTACTTAATTCTCCAAGTCCAACTGTATCAATATGAGCATCATACCCTATTAATGTTTCCCCAGTTCCCATATATCCTAAAATATTACCCATTCCATCAATCTCAATTTTATCAAAGCCTAACATTTCCATTTCTTCAGCAATTCTATTTATAACACCTTTTTCTCCACAACTTTCTCCTGGTATAGCTATTAAGTCCCTTAAGAACTTAGTCATATTCTTTTCATATCTCTCTGCTTGTAATTTAATTGCTTTAAAATCCATAATACCCTCCCAATACCCCAAACAAAATTTTTATTAAATAATTACACTAATATATATAGCAATAATAGTGCTAAAATATTTGTTTAATCTCACCTTTAATTACATAAAGTTTAATTAAATATTTTGATATATTTCATTATTTTTACTAATACTAACTATATAATCTCATATTTATAAAGGAGTCCTAATAATGGGTAAAATGAAAAAAATTAAAGATTTAACAAATGTTCAAATGGAATCTTGTACAAAATATGCAAAAAACTCAAGGGAACCTAATGATGGATACTTTATTGAAAAGGATCCACAGGATAGCTTTAGTTCTGAAGGAACTGTAAGATATGGGGAAGAACAAGATGTAGATGACTTATAATTAATATTAAAATTCTATACAAAGTAAAAAATAAAGGTATAAGAAAACCATTTAATAGTTTCCTTATACCTTTTAAACGTAAACTTATTAAAACGCCAATACCTTATAATTTTCAAATAATTTAAAGCCTTCTAATAAATCTTTAGTAATTATTATCTCATCATTATTGGTAATCATTACTCCACTAATATTATGCTTTTTCATAAGTTCATAAGCCTTATCTTTTCCCATAATAAATAAAGGAGTTGAAAGTGCATCTCCATCTATAGATTCACTACTTACTACTGTTATTGATTTTAAGTCTGATTTTATAGGATAGCCGGTTTTAGGATTTAATATATGACAATATAATTCATCTTCATATATAAATGCTCTTTCATAAGCCCCTGATGTAACTACAGATTTATCTTCAACCTCAATAGAACAAATACATTTTTCGCTATGTTTTTTCGGTTCATATATTCCGACATTCCATAATGAATCATGGTCTTTCTTTCCTAAAACCTTTATGTTTCCACCTATATTTATTATTGCTGAATTTATATTATTCTCTTTATAAAACTCAATTATTTTATCTGCAATATACCCTTTAGCTATTCCACCTAAGTCTATCTTTTGATTTTCTCTTAATAACATAACAGATAAGTTATTTTCATTTAAAATAACATCTTCATAGTCAACTAAAGTTTTTAGCTCTTTAACTTTTTTCTCACTTAAAACTTTAGGGTTATTGCTATTAATCTCCCATTCTTCAACTAATGGAGCAATAGTTATGTCAAATATACCATTAGTTAATTTAGAATAATAAGTATAACCATCTCCCCTATAGAGCTAATTTTGTTTTTCTCTTTTTATAGTTCCCTACTTATTATAATTTATCTTATATTTTTTCTTGACAGCTTTTAAAAGATTAATAAATACTATTTTCTATATATAAAAAATTATCATATATAAATTACATAAAAAATAAGTTACCATATGGTAACTTATTTATAAAGCCTAAACAGTTAATAATTATTGTGCCTTACTTAAAGCATTACTAACTGCATTTATTATTCCGTTACTAGTATATGTTGCACCTGAAATTACATCAACACTAGTACTTTGACTTGATATTATTTTACTTGGTATTTCCTCTATAGCTCTGTCACAAAGACCTGGTGTATCATTATGGCTAGTAACAGTAATACTTGTTATTACATCATTAGATATTTGTACACTAACTTGTAATGTTCCTGCAAAACCTGATGCTGATCCTGAATAAGTACCATCTTTATATTTAGATGTACTTTCTACACTTTCTGTAACAGTTGAATTTGAATTTCCATTACTTACTTCATCTTTTACTTCCTCAACTACATCGCCACCTGTTTGTGAATTACTTGTAGTATTATTTTGTGAATTTTCACTAGAGTTATTAGCACTAGAATTAGTTGTAGAATTTACACTTGCACTACTATTGCTTGTATTATCACTTGATGTTGAGTTTTCATTACTCAATACCTCTAATTCCTCTTCAGTATTATCTATTACTTCTGCTACTTCATTTTCAAGGCTATCTTCAGCTGTTTCTATTTCTTCAGCAACTTCTTCTGTTTCAACCTTTTCAATTTCTTCTATATCTTTTTGTATATCAGTCTTAGCTTCTTCTTTAGGCTTATTTAATAAGAGTCCTGCTCCTATTGAACTCACTATCACTCCACAAACTGCAGCTGTTAATACTTTATTTTTCTTATTCATATTATACTTCCTTTTTCAACCTTATAGTTTTAATGGAACAAATACTGTTTCTGTTTCCATTTCATTAATAAATCCACCAATTTTATATACATTATTAAGTAAATCCATATTTATAACTTCATTAGATCTTCCGCTTGATATCACTTGTCCAGATTTCATTACTATAACATTATCACTATATTTTATAGCTTGATTAATATCATGTAATACCATAACAACTGTTAAATTACTTTCTTCATTTAACTCTTTAACAAGTTCTAATATCTCAACTTGATGATAAATATCTAAATATGTTGTAGGTTCATCTAAAAATAAAATTTCACTTTTTTGTGCTAAGGCCATTGCTATAAAAGCTCTTTGTCTTTCTCCTCCAGACATACTCATAACAGCTTTATCTTTTAACTTTTCAAGACCTGTCCTTTTCATAGCCCATTCAATGATTTCATCATCACTTTCATTATTTCCTTGGAAATACTTTTTATGAGGAATTCTGCCATAAGACACCAATTCTTTAACAGTAATATCGCTAGGAACTGTATTTTGCTGATGAACTGTGGCGATTTCTCTGGCTAATTCTTTTTGCTTTAAAGCTTTTACAGATTTTCCATTAATACTTACTTCTCCAGAAGTAGGCTTGTTTAATCCTGCAAATATACTTAACAGCGTAGATTTACCACTACCATTAGGTCCTAATATAGTCGTTATCTTTCCTTTCTCTATTTCAACACTTAAGTTAGTAATAAAGTTTTTATCCTTATTATAAGAGAAGTATAAGTCCTTTGCCTTTATCATTACTTTAAGTCACTCCTTCTTAAAAGATATAAGAAAAATGGTGCTCCCAATATAGCAGTTACTACTCCTACTGGTATTTCATTAGGTCTCATGGCCATTCTTCCAACAGTATCAGCAAATAATACTAAGAATCCTCCTACTATTCCGCTACAAGGAATTAAATACTTATGATCAGATCCTATAATAATTCTGCAAACATGTGGTACAACTAATCCAACAAAGGATATAATACCTGCAATTGCAGTTGATATACTAGCTAAAAATACAGCTACAGCAGTAACTATTATCATATATAAATCAGAGTTAAAACCTAAGCTTCTTGCATTTTTACTACCAAGAGCTAATATATTACAAACCTTGCTCAATAGTAATGCTGCAACTATTCCTATAACAGAATAAATTAATAGTATATGTACATTACTCCAATTAACCGTTGCTAGACTTCCCATCATCCACTTTTGAATATTACTTGCTCCAAGCCCTGCACTAACAGTAATCATAGATGAAAATCCACCTAATAATGCATTACATGCTGCACCTGCTAATACAATTCTTATTGGCGATAATCCATTTTTATATGCCATAAAATAAATAATCACACAGCATACTAATCCACCAAAGAATCCAAATATAGGTCTTAAATTAGTTACACTTGGTATAAATACCATAAAGAAAATTGTAACTACACAAGCTCCTGAAGATATACCTGTTATATATGGATCTGCTAGTGGATTTCTTATTACAGATTGTAATAAAACCCCTGCTATCGCTAAATTTGCTCCAACTAAAACAGCTATTATTACTCTAGGCATTCTTAAATCTTTAATAATCCCTATATTTCCATCTGCTTGTCCAGAAAATAACCCGCTTATAAGTTCTCTAAATGTTATATTTACACTACCTAACTTTAATGAAATTAATATAGTTGCTAATAACACTATTAAGGATATTACTATAAATGATACTTTAAATTTTTTATCTGAAACTCTCATAATTATTCTCCACTACCATGAACTATATCACTTAATATCTCTAATCCTTCAATAACCTTAAGGTTTGCACTCATTCCAAAATATTCACTATCTAGGTAAATTACATTTCCTTCTTTTACAGCATTTATATTTTGCCATGCAGAATCACTTGCCATTTCTGCTTGTAATGCTGCTTTTGTTTCTTCTGGTAAAGCATGCACCATAACTAAAATCTTTTCTGGATTAAGCATAGCTAAATCTTCTTTATTATAAGTTGTAAATGATGTACTATTATCTTCAATTATGTTTTTTCCACCAACAAGTTCAACTAAACTTCCTATATAAGATTTTGACGTTGCTATCATTGTTGAGCCTGGTGCCGCAAATAAAACTAGAACTTCTGGATTTTCTAAAGACTCCGCTTTTTCTTTAACTTCTAATTCCTTTGATTCTATTTCTTCTAATAAGGCCTTAGCTTCCTCATTTTTATCAAATTTTTCTCCTAAATTAGTTATTGCTTCTTTTAATCCATCTAAGCTTTCTAAAGAAATAAATTCACTTGGAATATTATTTTCTGTAAATAAATTCATATAATCAGATCCTAAAGTATCTACTGATGCTACCATTGTTGGATTTAATGATTTAATTATTTCTAAATCTGGACTCATTGGATTTCCAATTTCAACAGCTCCCTCAGTACTTTCCGGTAATTCATATGATGTCGTTGGAACTCCTGAAACTTTAACACCTAATGCATCTAATATTTCTGTTACTGCAACAGATGTAGCAACTACTACTTCTTCACCATTACCTACTGCCACACTTTTATTTTCACTATTTTCAGAACTACAACTCACTATACTTAAAGCCATAACCCCTGCTGCTATCATGGATATAATTCTTTTATATTTCATAATATATAACCTTCCTATAACTATTTTTAATGATTCATTATTTCTTTTTTACTTTGAAAACTATTAAAGCTCCAACGGCAATAACTGCAACTACACCTCCCATTGCTATAACTATATTATTATTGTTATCTTTAGCCTCAATTTTAACTTCAGAACCTTGTCCATCTTCAGAGGATTCTACTTCTTCTAGAGCTACCTCTTCAACTTTTTCTTCTATTGCTTCTACTAAAGTTAAAGTTTCCATCTTAGGTATAACTTTAAACTCAACATCTCTTTCCATAGGACCAACATAAATAAGAGCATCCATATCTGCATCTACTTTATCAACTTCAACCTTTAATTTAACAGTTCCATCCTCACTATTTTCTTCTACTAACTCTACTGGAACTTCTCCTCCATTAACCTTCATTCTATAGTTCTCCATATAATCACTTCCTGAAAAACCAATAGTATAAATTATATGATCTTTTGTAACCTCTACACTCATTGATGGTAAAAGGTAAGTTCTTGACATTGCCATTCCAGTTTCTGATTCATGATAAACATCATTTTCAACTTCATAAATTCCACTTGTGATATTGCTTTCTGTTGCATATGTATTCTTAGTTCCTAAATTTAAGAATATTCCTAAAGCCATTACAGCTACTAAAATTCCTTTAAATTTATTTAATATTTTCATTTTTCTCTTCTCCTTAATTGTTAAACCTAAATTAGGAGGCAAATAAATAGCTTTCCTATTTTATTTACCCCCTCATAGAATATAAATACTAATATTTATCTAGATTACTTTCTTTTCTTTGCTAAAACTGTTCCTGCAGATGTTAAGATTAACCCTAATCCTGCAACAGCTCCTGCTCCAACTGGTGCTCCTGTTTGTGGTAAAGTATCTACTGTATATTCTTTAATGAATGTTAAAGTATCTTTTAATAATTCAACTCCAAATTCAACTTCTCTAGACATTGGTACTACATAAGTTTTAACTTTTATGCTATCACTTAAGCTTGAAACTGCAAATCTAATATTTGTTGTATCTCCACTTGTAGTCTTGCTTACAGTAACCTTTTTACCATTTACATAAATCTCATGGTTTTGCATGAATTCTGATCCAGTGAAAGTTAAAGTAACATAGTATTTACCATCTATTTCTTCAACTTTAGAAGTAGAGTTTAAATATTTTCTAGCCATTGTTCTTCCAGTTTCACTTTCATGAGTTACACTATTTTGAATAGAATATAATTTACCCTTAGTTACCTTTGTTTCTTCAGTAGTTGTTGTATTTCCACTTGTTCCATTAGTTGTGCTACCAGTTGTTGAACCACTTGTTGTACCACCTGTTACTCCTCCAGTTGTTACTCCATTATTAGTTATCCCATCTGTAGCTAATGTTAATGTATCTTCTAATATATCAACTCCGAATTCTACATTTTTTCCCATCATACTAACATAAGCTGAAACTTTTATTGAATCTTCTAAGCTTCCAACAGCAAATTTTAAGCTAACAATCTCACCATTTACTGATTTAGTTGCCTCTACTTTTGCTCCATTAACGTATATTGTATGATTACTCATCATTGTTGATCCCATAGGTGTAAATGTTAATGTAACATATTTCTTTCCATTTACTTCTTCAACTTTTAATTCTTCTTCTAAAGCTTTTCTTGCCATACTAAGCCCAGTCTCACTCTCATGAGTTACGTTATTTTTACCTGTATAAACCTTAGTTCCTTGTTCTTCAGTTGTTCCATTGTTTAAATCGCTATTGTCTGAACCATTATTATTTGAACCACCGTTGTTTGAACCTTCGTTTCCAGTGTTTCCACCGTTATTTTCATCACCTGGCTTATTTGTTTCACCGTTATTGCCGGAATCTTGCGAAGAGTCATTCTCTTTGTATTCAGTTAATTCACCTTCATGTAATAGCTCTACATCAACTGTATGCAATTTTCCTGGGAAAATAGCTTCTGGAAGATTCTCATTATGATAAGTTAAATTAACATTAATTCTTGTATATAATAAATCTATTGATTCAATATCGAAGCTTATTGATCCATCTTCATTTTTAGTTAACTCTACATCTTTTCCCTCTACTGTTATTGAGTTTGTTGATTTTACAGTTTCTAATCCATATTCATTATATTTCATAGTTACTATAATTCTTCCATCTTTAACTGTTACAATAGAATTTGTATCTATATAATTTCTTATTGCACTATCACTATCTGACCCTACTTTTAATGCCTTGTTAGCTATTTTATATATTCCATTAGCTAAAGCACTGCCTTGATTTTCATTATCTTCTACTGAATCATCAACAGTTGGAATGGAGCTTGTATCATTTGTTACAAAGAAAGATACCGCTTTCCCCATCATTATTACAGTCATATCTACTTGTACTTTAGCATCAATAGATGGTACTTCAAAAGTAATTGATTTATTTTCTGTATCATTAACTCCGTTTAAATCAACACCATCTAAACTTACCTTAATATCTTTCATCATAGGATATAACTCGTCATTAAATTGTAATGTCATAGTTATTTTATCTTCTTCAACATTAATAATAGTATCTTCTTTTAATGCTTTTCTAGCCATAGATTCACCTGTAGTGTTTCCTGCTTCAACATATTGAGTTTCATTCTTAACTTTATATTCTCCCAATTGTAATTTCTTTTCTACAGCCATTCCTGTTTCTATATTATTTGTTCTTTCAGTAGCTCCAACAGCTTGTACATTACTTCCTAATACTATTGTTGACACCATTAAAGCTGCTAACATCTTACAAAGTTTCTTTCTTAACATAACCATATTCCCCCTAAGTATATTCTAAAATTTATTTATCTCTTCTAATTGACATATTAATAATTATATTCCATAATTAATGATATTGATTCTCATTTACCTAAAAATAATATCATATATTTTATTAATATGTTTTAACTATATTTATATATTTTTTAACAATATTTTTTTATATTTAATAAATTTAGAATAATTTTTAAGGGAAGGATGCTCAGATTAATGATTTCAAATATATTAACTAATTTCTTTAATTGCCTTGCTGTTCCAATACTAGTTTTAAATCATAAGTTTGAAACTATATTTACTTATAATCATGATTCAAAAATAAATAATTCGTTTTATACTTCTAAAGCTATAGAGCAACTAAAAAAATCAGATTTTTCCTCTAATACCTTTTCATTTAATATACATCATGATATAGCCTTTACTTGCATTAGATTTAATCATTATGACAATACTAAAATGTATCTATTATTAGGACCATATACAATTAGCGAAGACCCTAATAATACTAATGTTATTAATACACTAACGGAGGATGGCTTACAAAATATTATTAAATTACATTCTTACATTATCGATAATCATATTTGTAATAATAAATCAAACATGATTAATTCTCCTGTCGTAAATCATGCTATTAAGTATATTGAAAAAAATTATGCTCACGAAATATCAATAGATGATATTTGCAAACAATTAAATGTGAATAAATGTTATTTTTGTAGCGTATTTAAAAAAGAAATTGGCTCAACCTTTATAAATTATTTAAATAACTATAGAATAGAAAAAAGTAAAGAGCTATTAAAAAACCCTAATATATCTTTACTTGATGTTTCACTTTCTGTAGGATATAACAATCAAAGCTATTTTAGTACAGTATTTAAAAAAATAATCTCAAAAACTCCATTAGAATTTAGAGATGAATATCTAAAAAATAAAAGCTAAAAAAATCAACTGTCTCTATAAGATAAATAGAAGACAGTTGATTTTTTTAGCTTATTATCCTTATTTTAAGATAACTTCTCTTATTAGCATTTTATTTATATACTTTTATTCAATTTTATGTCCTGTATTTTCAATACAGCTTCTTATTTCCTGTTCTGTTGCAGGTTCATTATAAATCACTTCAACACTTCCACGTGCCATATCCACACAAACATTATTTACACCATCTATTTTTTCAAGTGCATTTTTAATTTGTGTTTTCATATTTTCATTTGCAATTCCATTTACCATATAATGTTCTCTTTCCATTAATACTACTCCTTAAATCAAAATTATATAAATAGTATTATCAAAAAACATCAGTAATATTAAACTACAATAAAATATTTAATTATTTTATATTTACTAATTCATTTTTTATTTCTTCTAAGTTGTTAAAACTATTATAACAATTATTTAATATCTCTTCATCTGCTTCTTTTAAATCAACAACATGAAAAGCTGTCATGCCTGCATTAAAAGCAGCCTTTATACCAGCACTTGAATCTTCAATAACAATACATTCTTTTGGATTTATATTTAGTTTTTCTGCTGCTTTCAAAAATATTTCTGGATTTGGCTTTGTTTCTTTTACTTCATCTCTACATACTATCGCATAAAAAAAGGCCTCTATATTAGCTTGATTTAATTGCTTTATTGCCCTTTCTTTTACTGCAGAAGTTGCTAGTGCAATTTTAAAGTTATTTTTCTTTAAATAAGTTAATATTTCATAAGCCCCATTTTTTAATGGTATCCCCTTTTCTACAGCCTTAGCTAATTCCTCATCTTTTTCCTTATACATAATATCAATAGGTAAATTATCACCAAAATTACTCAAAAACACCTTTTTTACATTCTCACGGCCTGTTCCCAATACTGAAGAATAAATTTCTTTAGTCATTTTATATCCATACTTTTCAAATACCTTAGACCAAATATCTAAATATACCATTTCTGTATCAAAAATTACCCCATCCATATCAAAGATTACTGCTTTTATTTTATCAATATTTAATTTCATAATTTCCTCACTTCAATATTAATATTTACTTTGTATAATCCATTATTATACTAATAAAATTATAATATTATTTTACTTTATCATTTTTTATTATTTATATAATTATATCACATTTAAATACTTACAACATTTTATGAATAATATTTACATATTTATTAAAGACTACGAGTAGAGGTGTTTTTTATGTTAAATCTAAATGCAAAAGAAAGAATGTTATTACAAGACGAAAAAAGCCATGAGGAGTTATGTGTTGAAAAATATAATAAATATTCTAAGACAGCATGCGATCCTCAATTGCAAAATTTATTTTCTCAACTTGCACAAAAGGAACAACAACATCTAAATACAATTAATCAAATGTTATCAGGAACAGTGCCAAATATAAACTCTAATCAAAGCTCTCAACAAGGTCAACAACAAAATATGCAATCTCAAAATCAACAACAAGTTCAAAATCAAATGAATCAACAACAAAATGTAGCTGCTATAAATTCTCAACAAATGCAACAAAACTTTAATCATGATAAAATGTTATGTCAAGATTCATTATCTACAGAAAAATATGTTTCATCTACATATGATACAACAATATTCGAATTTAGAGATACCAATGCAAGACAAGTTTTAAATCATATTCAAAAAGAAGAACAAGAACATGGCGAAAAAATTTATAACTATATGAGTCAACATGGAATGTATTAATTGAGACTATAGACAATTCTGTATAGCCAACACCCCACTACTCTAAATGAATAGAGTCCTGGGTAGATTAATATAATAAAACAACTCCCCCGATAATTTTCTAGGGGGAGTTGTTTTGTTATATATATATATCTGATAATTCTGTCTTAGTTCTATATTTTACATTGCTTATTTCCTTAATAACATCATATTCACATAAATCATTTTTCTCATCTATACTAAAGTTATTATTACTATCTTTATCAATAATCTTAGGTAATCTAACAGTGAACTTTGTTCCCTTATTAATCTCTGATTCAACCATAATCTCTCCATTATGAAGCTCAACAAAAGATTTCACTATTGATAGCCCAATTCCACTACCTTCATTTTTTCTAGTTAAAGTATTATCAACTTGCATAAACTTCTCAAATATTTTTGGAATATCCTCTTTTGGTATACCTTCTCCGTTATCTTCAACAATTATATCCACATAATTATCTCCTGAAATAACTTTAACATAAATATCGCTATTTTCCTTTGAAAACTTTATTGCATTAGACACTAAATTCAAAATAACTCTCTCAAATTTGCTAATATCGATATTCATTATTACTTCTTCTTTGTCTGTATCAAAAATTAAATTTAAATTTTTCTTTTCTGCATATGGGATTATAGACATTACTAATTCTTCCGTTGCACTAACTATATTATATTTATCTAAATTTAACTTTAAATCATTTAATTCTGATTTTTCTACGTCAATAATATTATTTATTAATCTTATTAATCTACAACAATTATCTTTTATTATCTCAGTACTCTTATTATCTATATTATTTCTATAATTTTCAGACTCTAAAAGCTGAGTTGCACATAATATTACATTTATTGGTGTTTTAAGCTCATGACTTATATTCGCTATAAAATGTCCTTTAAGTTTATTAACTTCTTCTGCTTTATTTTTTGCTTTTATTATTTCTTTTTCATATTGTTTTTTGTAATTTATATACTTTATTAATGCTATGATTAAAAATATCAATATTGCAAATATAGAACAAACTATTATAAATATATCTTTATACCTTTTAACTATATTTAAGGGGTGATTAAGTACCTTTGAATTCTCTGGTAAGTATTTTGTTTTTATATTAAACCTTCTTAATGCATCATAATCAAAAATATATTCATTAGCGCTATCTTCAGCAATATACAATTCTTTTTCATCTATTCCATCTAATAATCATAAAACTATTTCACCAGCTTTTTTCCCTTGGTTAAAATGGTTAACTACTTTACCTCCTATACTTCCAGCACCTATATCATAACTTAATATATTATATATGGGTAAATTAGGATTTATATTTAATATTAATCTAATAATACTAAAGTCACTCAACTGTTGTCCACATTTAAAATCTTCAGGATAAAGTGAAATTATTGCGCTATTACTCTTAATATTTGCTATAGCTTTTTCAAATTCATCTATAGATAATTCGCTTGTAATTATTCTATCAAAAGTAAAGCTTGGATTTTTCTTAACAGCATCATCATAATAATCACCTCTACTATTATCTACAAAAATTATATTATCTACTGTAGGATGAAACTTTTTAATTAATTCTAAATTTGCTGCTATAGATTCCATTTCTCTTACTCCAGAAATTTTTTCGTAAGTAAAAGCTTCATTTAATACATTCTCCTTCTGAATACCTAAAAATGAAATTGGAATATCTTTAAATATATCATTTCTATATTTTAAACAAAACTCTAATGCTTCATCGTCTCCAGCTATTATAGCATCATAAGTTTCATAATTTTCAAAGCCAAGCTTTAATAAATTATAAAATTTAATTTCATTCTCTTCTGAAGCCATAGTCTTTAAATCCATATATTCAACTTTTAAATTAACATTATTATTTAATCCTACCTTTATTCCTTCAACTTGATCTTCAAAAGATATAAAGCCTGAATTATAAGCGCTAATAAATAAAACATCTAGTTTTTTTGTTTTATTCTCTTCTGAATAAACAATATTCGTATGACATGTAATAAAGATCATTAATGATGCAATTATTAACTGTCTAAATCCCCACTGTACCTTTCTCATACTTTATCTCCTGTTCATGTAAATATATAGACAGTATTATACTACCTTTTATTACATTTTTATACGTTTTTTTGTCGAAACTTTGTAAGTTTTTATCAACATTTTTCTCTACTATTTATATTTTCTATATACTTTATATGGTCTACTTGAATAAACCCTATAAATAATTTTTCATAAACATTACTTTCATTTAATATATATACTTTTTCTCCTTTTTCCCATATAATTCCCTTAATTATATCAACTTTTATAACTATTTGCTTTTATGCTTAAGATTTTTATTATTTTCACCTATTATTTACATTAAATTTACCATATTCTTAAAAATAATGTAAAAATATTTGTCATTAAATATTTTTACATTATTTTCTATTTATTATAGAATATGTATATACAATAGTTTTTATATTTCACCATTTTCTCTAAAATGCAATACATATTAATTAAAAATTTGATGAATAGGAGGATAATTTAAAATTATGAGTTGTTGGACTGTGTTAGGAATAATCCCAACTAAAAATATTGATAAAATTAAAAAGGCTTATGTTGAATTAAGCAATTCTATGGATAAAAATAGCACCGAATTTGAAGAAATAAAATTAGCATATAATAAAGCATTATCATTGGCAAATACAACTATTAGTGATTTAAATATATATTCGCTAGGAAACTCCAATTATGATGTTTTATCTGCCCTAATAAATTCCTCCATATCTAATGAAACAATAGATTCTATTGAAAAATTCATTGATAAAGTTAATGAGATTTATACTAATCCATTACTTAGATTTAATAAAGAACATTGGATTAATTTATTAACTCTACCTATTCTAAATAATACTGCATTAAATTTGTCTTTAGAAAATGAGCTAATAAAATATTTGTATGATCATAAATACTTACCTATTAATATTTATAAATTGCTTGATTCTAGATTTAATTGGACAAGCAGAGAAAAAGAACTAAAAGCTAATATTTCAACAACAGTAATAGATTCATTAATAAACATAATAAAAAATCCTACTCCATTAACATATAATTATCTATCTGATATAGATGCAGATAAACTTGATGAATATCTTGACCTTAGAGAAAAAGCTTTCTTATCATTACAAAATTCTACTCTCGAGATTGAAAAAAATTACTTATTTAAGGCTTACTCTATTTATACTAAAGACTTAGATTTATTAAAGTTAATAGGCACATATTACCTTAATAAAAATGATAATGTTATGGCTCTGAATTATTTTAGAGAGGCTATTAATATAAATAGTAATGATATGTATAGTTTATCAAAGTTTGGACACTTACTAGCTAAAACAAATCAATATACAAAAGCAATTTCTTATTTAGAAAAATATTTAAAAAAACTAAGAAATAACATAGATATAGAATGTATTATTGATTTAGCTTATTGCTATCATTATTCATATGAGCTACAAAAAGCTAAAGACTTATATAAATTATTATTAAAACTAAGACCTTGGGATTTATCTATAAGAGTTGAATTAGAAAATATTAATAGTAAAATCTCTAAAGATTCTGTATCACTACCTTTAACTATACCAATTTATAAGAAATATCTTAACCCTTATTTAGAGCCTCTTTCTAAAAAATTAAGGGAAATATACAACAACTTTTCACTTAGAATAAGCGAAAATAGCTGGAAAGAATTATTTTCTTTACCTATTGCATCAAACGAAACTTTATTTTACTTATTTGAACAATATACTATTGATTTTATAACCAACAATAAGAATATACCTAAGAATATTTTTACCTTTTTAAATAATTATTTTAATTGGACATCTAGACATAATGAATTATTATCTATATATCCATCTCTAAAAATTGATATATTATTTAATAAACTTTATTTAAGCGAACCTTTAAGTTATGACTGCTTAAACAATATAGATTCTAATAATCTAGAAGAATATATAGATCTTCGTTCATTTGCCTACGATTTAATTAACACAAACTCAAAAGATGCTGAAGAATATCTAAATAAAGCCTTAAAGATATATAATCAAGACTTTGAATTATATAAATTATTTGGACAATATTATTTAAATAATAAGTTATACAGTAAATCAATTGAAAACTTTGAAATTGCACTTTCTCTTAAGGATGATGATTATTACTCTATATGCAGCCTAGCTTTATTACTTACAAAGGTAGAAAAATATAAAGATGCCCTTTATTATTTAAATAAAAGTGTAAATACACCTGCTGGTAGTATGTTGCTTGATAATGAAGATTTTCTAACTAAATATGCAATTAGCTTTTATTATACAAATAACTTAACTAATGCAAAAAAATATTTTAAAAAATTATATAAATTAAATTCTAATTTAAAGTTTATAAATTTATACTTAAAAAATATAAATGATAGGTTATCAGGAAAAAAAAGAGAAGTAATTCCTATAGATGCCCTTAAAGATCCTAATTATTCTACTTCAAAATTTACAAATAAAACAAAAAATAAATTACTTAATATCGTTACTAAATTTAAACATAGCCTTGCTAACTAATAATACAATAGTCCATTGATATCTCCTTATACAAAAAGTGACATCTAAATATACTTCTATATAAAGATGCCACTTTCTTTTTCCTTTTATTTATTATTTTTCTCTTTATAGTTCATTATACATTCTTTGCAAATACAAGCTTTTCCTCGTAAACTTTCTGGTATTTGCTCCATTAACTCCTTAGGAACTTTAACTTTTTCACACCAACAGCTTCCATGTGATAACCCGTTCTCATATGCACAATTATTAGGTTTCCCACAAATAGGGCAAATACTTCTATTAATTTCCATTATATTTACCTTCCTTTTTAGCTTATTTTATTTTGCATAAAATATAAATATACTCTTTACTTTTACATCACTTCTAAATTCTCTTTATTATCCATATAACTAATTATATTATTATCATAACTTTTATTAAGTATTTTTACATTATATATTTCATTCACTAATATAAGTTTATATTCTTCACTATAACAATATAAACACAAGCCTTCTTTTCTTAAAACATATGAAATTGGAATTATAACAAATTTTCCTTTTCTTGTTTCTATCTCTATAAAATATTTATTATCTAAAGCTTTATCAATTTCCTTGCAAATTTCACTTTTAGTATCAAACTTTTCCTCATATAAATCTACTATGAATCTATCTTTAAGTTTACCTAAAATTTCGGAGCACTTATCATTATCTACTATTCTAAATTTATCAATTAAAAATGAATCGTCTATATTCTTACTTATTCTTTCACCAATATATAACGCAAAAATTAATGATTCATAATCAGTATATTTTAACATTTGTCGTCTTATTACATAATTATCATCTATCTCAACACCCCCATTTTGTCCCCTATGAATTATTATGGGAATGCCTAATATTGATAGCTTATCTAAATCTCTTTTTATAGTTCTTGTAGATACGTTGAAAATTCTTGAAAGTTCATTAATTGTAACTTTAGAATTACTTCTCAATAGGTAAAACACAATATCTAATAATCTCATTACTTTTACCTTTCACCTTTTTTAGTTCTACTATACTTATTTATTATTTTTTAACCAATTAATAGCACAATATGTATGCATAGCTGCTCCTGTAACTAATATATCTTCATTAAATACTACTTTTTCGTTATGCATAGGTTCACCATATGAAGGGTTTTCTTGTTTCGTACCTGCACCTAACATAAAATAAACACTTGGAACCTCATATGAATAAGATGCGAAATCTTCTGATCCCATTCCGCCTCCTTCAAATAAACAAACAGCCCTTTCGCCTACTAACTCCTTCACATAAGATGAAAGCTCTTTAGCTAAATCAGTATCATTAGCTAATGGTGGTACTGATGATAGTTCTATTAATTTAGCCTCTCCTCTAAACATTTTAGCAGTAGATTCAACTATATCTTTAATTCTGTTAAATATGAATTCTCCAACTTCTTTATCTAAACTTCTTATAGTACCTTCCATAATAACTTCTCCTGGTATTATGTTTGGTGCTTCTCCTCCTACAAACTTTCCTATAGTTACAACTGCAGGCTTTGTAGCTGATATTTCTCTAGCTATTATTTCTTGTAAAGATATATATATATGAGCTGCTATATTAATTGGATCTACTCCAAGTTCAGGCATTGCTCCATGACATCCTGTTCCATTTACAACTATTCTAAATCTATTGCAGCCTGCTATACTAGTTCCTAAACCACATAATACAAGATTTGAAGGTGTTCCAGAATGTACATGCATTGCCATTGCTGCATCAACTTTAGGATTTTCAAGTACTCCTGCTTCTAACATTTTTTTTGCTCCAGTAAACCCTTCTTCATCTGGTTGGAATACTAACTTAATAGTTCCTTCTATTTCATCTTGATTTTCTTTAAGTAACTTTGCAGCTCCTAGAAGCATTGCTGTATGCATATCATGTCCACAAGAGTGCATACAACCATTATTTGATTTAAAATCGCATTCAGTAGCTTCCTCCATTGGAAGTGCATCCATATCAGCTCTTAATAAAAATGTTTTTCCTGGTTTATTTCCTTCTATTGTAGCAACTATACCACTTTCACATATTTCTTTTGGATCATATCCAAACTCTCTTAGCTTCTCCATTACATAAGCTTTTGTTTTAGGTAATTCTGCACCTACTTCAGGATTTTCGTGAATAGTTCTTCTATAACTTATAATATCATCTTTTATTAATTTGGCTTGTTCTATAAATTTATTCATATCCATACCTCATTTACTTTTAAATTAACTTTAAATTTTATTTATTTTTATGAATTAATTCACTTTTAATTTATATAGTATTCTCTAAATAAGACATCTATAGTCTAGATTTTTTTTATTTAAAAAATTTTAACAAAATCAAAAATTATATTACCTTAAATTTTTAAATTCATTATGACATACCTTCTTAATTTTTATAAATACAATATTGTATCGTTACAAAGCTTCTAAAATTGATTTTCCCAAATTCTTCTTTTATAATTAATATTTAAAGGATGTGAAAAGAATGATGGGATTTAATCAAAAAAAAATAGCTCTTATAAATGATATAACAGGTTTTGGTAGATGTTCCATAGCCGTTTCATTGCCTATTATTTCAGCACTTAAAGTTCAATGTTGTTTCATACCAACAGCTATACTTTCAAACCACACTGGATTTAATAACTTCTTTTTTGAAGATTATACTCCTAAAATGAAAGAATATATTAATAATTGGGAAATCCTTGGATTAAACTTTGATGGAATATGCACAGGCTTTTTAGGTTCTAAAGAACAAATTAAGATAGTAATAGACTTTTTAGAGAAATTTAAAACTGATAATAATATAGTTTTAATAGACCCTGTTATGGGAGACTATGGCAAGCTTTATTCTACTTATACAGATGAAATGTGCAAAGAAATGCAAAACCTAATTAAATATGCAGATGTATTAACACCCAACCTTACTGAACTTTGTAGATTATTAGATTTATCTTATCCTGCTGATACTCCGACACACGAAGAATTATATTTATTATGTGAAAGATTATCTCTTCAGGGTCCAAGTAAAATAGTAATTACTGGATTACAAAGACAAGGAGCAATAGAAAATTTTATATTTGAAATTAATAAACCTTATAAAATTATAGAGGTTGAAAAAATAGGGGAAGACCGTTCAGGAACTGGTGATGTTTTCTCTTCTATTGTATCTGCTAGTCTTGTTAAAGGTGAAGATTTTGCAGATGCAGTAAAAAAAGCAACAGATTTTATTAGTAAATCATTAAAATTTACTACTGATTTAAACTTACCAGATAACTATGGTGTTTGCTTTGAAGAATTCTTAACTGAATTAAAATAATATAAAAGGATGGGGTAATATGGTTATTCTATATACTAGTGATAATGGAAATTTTATAAACTTAAAAAATATAACAATTGAAGAAATGGAATCTAATGGTATAAAGAAAAATATATATGTAAATTTGACTAACCGTTGTCCATGTGCATGTACATTTTGTTTAAGACAAACTAAAAAAATGCTTGAATCTAATAGCCTATGGTTGGAAAAAGAGCCAACAGTAGATGAAGTAATTAGTGAGTTTGAATCTATTGATATAGATCTTTATGATGAAATTATTTTCTGTGGGTTTGGAGAACCAACTGAAAGATTAGATGCAATAATTGAAGTTTCTAAATATATAAAAGATAGAAACCCAAAAATTCCAATTAGAATTAATACTAATGGTCTTGGAGATTTAATTAATAAAAAAGATATTGCACCTTTACTAAAAGGATTAATTGATACAGTTTCTATAAGCCTTAATGCACCAACAGCTAAAGAATTTTATGAAATAACTAAGAGTAAGTTTGGAATTGAATCTTATGATGCCATGAAAAAATTCGCTGTATCATGTAAGTCTTATATTCCTAATGTTGTATTCACCGTTGTTGATTGTATTGGTGAAGAAGATATTAAAGCAAGTCAAAAAATATGTGATGATTTAGGAATAAAACTAAGAGTTAGACCTTTTGAATAAAATATAAATAAAAGCTATATCTAAATTAAAAATTTTATTTTAGATATAGCTTCTTAATTTACTCTTTTGATACCTTCTTAATTGTTCATTTATTTTACTATCAGACTTTTTATTAGATAAATACATAAATTTATATTAAATAAGAAATATAAACTCTTTCTTTATCTACCCTTAATTCTGCATCAACTTCATAAACTTCTTTTATAAGCTCTTTTGTTAATACATTCTTTGGATTACCATACTTAATAACTTCTCCATCCTTCAAAACATATATTTTATCACAATACATAGCTGCAATATTCAAGTCATGAATAGCTGCAATTACCTCAATATTTAAATTCTTAACTATTCTCATAAGTTGAAGTTGATATTTTATATCCAAATGATTCGTTGGCTCATCTAAAATTAAACATTGTGGCTGTTGTGCCAAAGCTCTTGCAAGTATTACTCTTTGTTGTTCACCACCTGATAAACTTTGAAAAGATCTATCCTTAAACTCCAGCATATCAACCTTTTTTAAAGCTTCATTTACAATATCATAATCCTCTTTATTATCTCTTTCCATAAACTTTTTATGAGGAGATCTTCCCATTAAAACAATATCTTTAACAGTAAAATCAAAATTATAATTATTATGTTGAGATAATACGGCTAATTTTTTTGAACTTTCTTTTACTGTCATATCTTTTATATCTACTTCATCTAACAGTATTGCTCCATCATTAGGCTTTAATACTCTATATATACATTTTAGCAAAGTTGATTTTCCACTTCCATTAGGCCCTATTATTCCTACAACTTCCTTATTATCTACCTCTATATTTATACCTTTTAATATATTGTTTTTTTCTAAAGTAATATTTATATTTTCAGCTTTTATATTCATTACTTATTACCACCAAACCCATAATTCTTTTTAATCATAAGCCATACAAATAACGGTGCTCCTATTATTGATATAACTATTCCAATAGGTATTTCTGTACCCTTTATCAAAATTCTAGAAATAACATCTGCCCATATTAAAATTATTGCTCCTAACAAAGCTGCTATTGGTATTATTTTTTTATGGTCAGTTCCAAAAATAATTCTAACTATATGAGGTATTATAAGCCCAATAAATCCTATCATTCCTGATACATAAACCAATAGCCCTATCATAAGTGAAGTTATTAATAGATATATAATTCTAAACTTATGCAAATCTGTACCTAATGTAATCGATACTTCATCTCCTAATAACATTAAGTTTAAAGTCCTATATTGAGTCATAAAAAATATTACTCCTAAAATAATAATAGGTAATATAAATGCTATTTCATTCCATTTTGCTCCAGCTAAGCTGCCCATTAACCAAAAAGTTATTGTTTTTAACTTTTGTGAATCATCTGATATATAAACTAGAAAACTTGAAAAAGAACTACAAACAGAACTTAATGCCATTCCTGCCAAAAGTAGCTTTATAGAGTTACTCCTTCCACCTATATTAGATATCATTAAAACTAATACAGAAACTCCAAAAGCTCCAGTAAAGCCCATTATACCAATTGAATTACTTCCAAACACACTTCCTATACCTAATACTACTGCAAGTGTTGCTCCTAAAGATGCACCTGATGAAACCCCTAATATATATGGATCAGCCAATGGATTTTTAACTATTGCTTGCATTACAATACCAACTACTGATAATCCTACTCCAACGGCTATAGCTAACACTATTCTTGGCATTCTTATAAGCCATACTACATCTGCCACAGCACCTGTCCCAATAGATGAATCTCCAATATTCAATAATTTATATAGTATAACTTGATAAACCTCTTTTATACTAATATCAACAGATCCAATTGTAACAGCAAAGCCTATTGATAAAAAAAGTATAACTAATAGTATGACAGAAGCCCCTATATATATAGGAACTTCTTTAAAAAACTTATTTCTCATTTTCATATAATCCATTTGCAAAAGTATTTATACCATCTATAGTTCTTATTCCACTAGAATACATATCACCTAATGGTATAGAATAAACTCTTTTGTTTTTAACTGCTGAAAGGCTTGCAAATGCTGGATTTTCTAATATCTTGTTTATTTCTTCAACTGGAACATTTTCATTTCCTCTATCCATGTAAGAAACAAAAATACAATCTGGATTTAATTTAATTAAATCTTCTGCCCCTATATTTCCACCCTCTGGATTTAAAAGTTCTGCTCCTAATTTTGTTACCATATCTCCAGCTAAAGTTTTAGAACCATATGTGTATATTTCATCATCATAAAACTCTATTACCATAGCACTTTGCTTTTCTTCATTACTTACTTTTGAAGAAACCTCACTTACAGTTGATGTAATCTCATCTACTAAAGCTTGAGCTTTTTCTTCTACATTAAAAATCTTTCCTAAATTTAATATATCATTTATTTCATTTTCTATAGTTCTTTCTGATACTACACCACTATTTAATGACATATACGTATTTACACCATTTTCATTCCAATAGTCAATATCCCCTAATCTTTTATCATCAAATATAGAATACCAACTTAATATAAAATCTGGTTTTTCCATTATTATTGTTTCCTTTGCTGGAGTAAAATCCTCTAAATAATTTACTTTACTAAAAGCATCTTTATATTCATCTTTAACGTCATGATCTAAACCTGCGGCTGCAACTATTTTATCTTCTAATCCTAAAGCTAACAAAGTTTCTATAGAATTTTGATAAATAGCTACTACTCTTTCCGGTGCCTTATCAAAAGTTATTTCAACAGGTTCTTTCGAATAATTATAAGTTGTTATAGTTACTGGGTAATGTGAGTCATTATTTTCTTGAGACTGTAAATTTGAATCTACATCTCCTGACTCTTGATTGCTTGTCCCACAAGAAACAAGTCCTAAGATAAGCATTGTGCTTAATAGAATTGCTGTTAAGTTTTTAATTTTTTTCATCTTTGTCTCCCTTTATCTGTTTATATTTGTTTATTTCAATATAAAGATATAAGGATACTCTTACTTGTTTGATATTTAATTTTTATTAATATCACTCTTTTACCGAAGAGTATCGATATTATAATACTGGCAAGTCTCCTGACTTATAGATCATCACGTTATTTCTCCTTCTCAAGCATATATGCTCAATGGATTATCTTGAAATAACATTCCCTAAATACAGTAGCGGCACTGTGTAGGACTTTCACCTAACTTCCTTTTTAATAAAAATAGATATTTATATATATCTATTTCTAACCAATATTATTTTATTATCGTTATATTTAACAACTAACTAAGTATATCTAAATATATTAAATTTGTCTATATCCAACTGTAAAATTATAGTATTTAAAAACACTATAATTTTACAACTTAATTTTAAATTCTATAATCTTATTATATAAATTTTTATTTTAGTTCTATTCTTTCTAAATCATAGGGAACAAATACTTGTCCATCATAAACAGATTTTGCTTCTTCACTATAAAGCTTTTTACGCTCTGGAAGCTTCTTATCTTCTGTATGATATAAAACTAAATTTTCTACATTAAGTTCCTTTGCAAGTTTTCCTGCCTCAATAGGTGTACTATGATTTTTTTCATAAGGCTTAAATATTTCTCTATCAGCATATAAGCAAAATGCTTCTGAAAGCAACCAATTGCAGTTTTCAACATACTCTTTAGAAATCTCCTTATATGGCTCATCTCCAAGACAAACTAATGTCTTTTTATTTGGAAGAACTGCCTTGAATCCAAATTGCTTATCCTTAGTGGATTCTATATCAAAGAATTCTATATTCATTCCTATAACATCTATTTTATCTCCATGACATACTTCACAAATATTAATACCATTACCAACAAATTTTAATAATTTTTTAGTTAACATCATATTACTTAAAGTATTTAATATATTAACAACTTCATTATGTCCGTATATATTAAATTCACCCTCATATTTTCCTTCATTCATTAATGATGCATACTTTCTTATTATCCATATTGCTCCAATTATATGATCTGTATGCCCATGTGTAACAAACATCCCTTTAATATTTTTATAATTAATTTCAGCTTTTTCTAATTGGGCTAATATTCCGTTTCCACCACCTGCATCTACTAAGAAATACTCGTTATTATTTCTTAATGCAAAACAAGTATTATAACATTTTGTTACCATTGCAGAACCTGTTCCTAACATAATCAATTCCATATTCATACTATGTACCTCTTTCTAGTAAAAATTTTCTTATATCTATCTTACATAAATATATAATAAATAAAAAGTTAATTTTTCAAAGTTATGTTAATTCTATAAATATCAAATATTACTTCATACAAAAATTCACCATAATTTTATGGTGAATTTCCACTAAATTATACAGTTAATAAATCTTCTATTTCTTCCATATTATTTGATGTTATAACTAATATATCATCTGGAAGAATTACTGTATTTCCATTAGGAACTATTACTTCCCCTCTTCTTTTTATCATAACTATAAGAACATCATCAGGAATATTGGCATCTTTTATGGCTCTATTAATTAAACTACTTTTTTTCTCAACAGAAACCTCTGTTAATGTGGTACTCTTTTCTTCTTTATATTCATTGAAATGTTTAAGCTTATTTCCTGATAATACCAATATATCTCCTGGTAAAATTTCTGTAGACCCATTTGGTACAAATACATCGCCATTTCTCTTTATCATTACCACAAGAATATCTTCAGGTATATTAGCATCCATTATTGTTTTATTAGCTATAATATTATGCTCATCGATTGTAAACTCTATAAGCCTTGTACTCTTATCTTCTTTATAATCATTAAAAGTCTTTAAAACAGACTCCTCATTATCTATTAAATCTAATTTTTTAGCTAATCTTGGAATAACTGTACCTTGTACAGCCACTGAAAATAATGCTATAAAAAATATTATATGAAAAATATCATTATTTATTGCAACTCCATATGTTTCAGCAAATATTGCAAAAACTATTGATGCTGCACCTCTTATCCCTACCCATGATACAAAAACTTTTTCTTTTATAGGTGTCTTAAACCAATATAAAATACTAAATATTGCAACTGGCCTTGCTACAAAAATCATAAATAGTGAAATTGATATTCCCTTAACCATAACTGATGGTATCTTAGATGGAAATGCCACTAATCCAAGTAAAAAGAATAACATAATTTGCATAATCCATGATATTCCATCAAAAAATTGAAATATACTTTTCTTATGTGGTATCTTTGCATTTCCTATTATAATACCTGTAATATAGACACTTAAATATCCATTTCCTGAAAAATATTCACTTAATGAATAAGATAACACTGCTATAGCAGTTACAAAGATTGGATAAAACCCTTCTATTTCAAATTTAGCATGCCTCAATAAATAAATAGATAATTTAGCTAAAACAACTGAAACTACTATTCCTACTATAACTTGCTTTATTATCATTGGGATTATATTACCATATCCCCCACCAGCCATTAACCCTAATATTATTACTGTAAGCATATATGCACATGGATCATTACTACCACTTTCTAACTCTAACATAGATGCAATTGATCCTCTCAAATTTAACTGCTGAGATCTTAATATTGCAAATACAGATGCTGCATCTGTAGACCCAACAATTGATCCTATAAGTAATCCTTCTAACAATGTTGTTTTAAATACAAAAAAACAAAATAATCCTGTTAATAGTGCTGTAAAAACAACCCCTAATGTTGACATAAAAATTGATTGTATTGCAACTGGTTTAGCCATACTCCAATTAGTACCAAATCCTCCATAAAACATTATAAATATCAATGCTATGGTACTTATTTTACTAGCCAATTGATAATCATTAAAATATATACCTACAAGCCCATCAGATCCAAATAACATTCCAAACACTATAAATACTAAAAGAATTGGCACCCCAAACTTATATAATATTTTAGTAGAAGTTATACACATTAATAATACTAATGCACAGATAATCATTACTTTTATCATATATTACCCCCTTCATAAAATTTTCATATTTAATACCCTTCTTTTTATAATATTCATGATTTTATTTATCTGAGTATAAATTTTTTTAAAATTTAAAATTCAAAACTTTTTATCATTAAAAAATACAAAAGCAGTTAGCCCTAATTCTATAAGATTTTGTCTTTTTAAATATACTTATATATGGGAAGTTAGTGGTAGAAGCTATTGGACTTTCTTACTTAATGTAGATAGACGCTCTGTATCAGGTTTTAGATGGCTTGGCTTTTCTTGGGTTTACTTTGGATTAGATTTAAGAAGAATAGACTCATTTATATGTTATAGATTTGATGATGATTGTGAAGATTATGAAAACTTAAGAAATAATAATTTGTCATTAGAAAGCAGTAAAAAAGAATACTCTATAAATGGTACTAAAAATATTTATACTAAAACATTGGCCTCTATAGATATTCCTGAAATTAAAGAAGATTATATAGAACAAACTATAGGATATATAGATAATGATAAGATTAAATCAGAAATTCCATGTTTAAAATATAGAAATACTAGCTATAGAATTACTTTAGATGTAAGTTATCCAAATACTTATAATGAATCTTTAAAGTCCAAAATAAATGAAATGGCTAATAATGCAAGTACTACTGCTATAGATACCTTTACTTCATTTAGAAGTAGTGACTTTTATTTAAATCCTTTAGAAAAATTAAATGAATTTAATGAATATAAAAGAAATGATTTAGAAGTTACCTATTCAATAAAAGAAGAAAAAATAACTACTAACTGGCAACCATATACTTACTACACACCTTTACCTTATTAAAAATTAATACATTAAATAAAAATTGCTATTTTACCTTTGGTGAAAGATAAAATAGCAATTTTTTATATCTACATAATATCAAAGTTAATCCTCCAATATATATTTATTAAATTTATATGATTATGCTATAATCTAAATAATATATTAGGAGGTGTTTTTTATGAAAGTATATAATAGAAATGAGGTGTTATTATGGCTGCTTTTATAAAAAAGCAACAATTTAATTATATAAAAAAGTGTTTATCTGACTTAAATAATGCTTTTAGAAATTGTGTAGATAGTAATATTGTTGAAACTACAAAAATTATTGCACAAGATAAAATCTTAGCTTTCTTTGATAATTTATCAGAAGAAGAAAAAGAAATTCTTAATATAAGTAAAATAACTGAACCATTACATATTGATGGATACTTAAAAGATTTAGATCAGTATGTATATGGTATGCCTAATATAACAAAGAGTGATCTTACTAAAATATTTAAAAAGGAAAAGAAACTTAAAATTCCTGATTTAAATATCCAAGATTCAAAGCTTGTATATTTAGGATGGATTGATGAAGCAACAAAAAAACTTCTTATTACTTATAATATGGATGGAAAACTTTTAGGTATGGCTTGTAGACTTACCTCGCCTAAACCAAATAGTGCCAATGTATGTACTCTTTGTAATCATATTGCCTCCGAAAGTGAAGTTGCATTTGTTTCACCTATTTGCAAACCCAAAAGTGAAGATGATTATAAATCACTTGGTTTTTACGTATGTTTAAATAGCGATAAATGTAATGAAAGAATTACTTCTACTGAAAAACTTGAAAAACTCTTAAAAGCCGTTAATAGAATAAAGTAATGTAATTAAATATTAAAAAAACAGATGAAATTAAAGTAACCTCTTTAATTTCATCTGTAATAATAATTTTATATTTAATGTCTTCTTGCAAAATCAACAAATACAAATTTATCTGGTCTATGTCTTGATTCCGTATATTGAAATAAACTTGTATCATCTAAATATGTGTAGCTTTTTACTACTACTATCATATCAAAGCCCTTCATATCTAGATATTTTTTATCTTCTTCAGTTGCATTTTGAACTGTTATTTCCTTTTTTGCATATGCAATTTTTAATCCCAATACACCTTCTATATATTCATATAAGGAATTCTTACATACATCATATGTAAGATTATCTACAAACCTTTTAATCATATAATCTTTATCTAAAATTACCTTCTCTCCATCAAATGATCTTGTTCTAATAATCTTCCACACCTTTTCATCCTCAGTAATTTCCAATCCTCTTGCTATATTTTTTTGGGGATATATGCAATCCAAAAACTCAACAAAAGTTTCTATATTACTAGTAGACTTTTGAGCAATTTCTTTAAAACTAACCACTCCTGATACTGGAAAGTTAAATTTATTTATATCTAATACAAAAGATCCTTTGCCTTTAGTCTTTTGTATATATCCATTTTGCTCTAACATGTTTAAGGATTTTCTAACAGTATCTCTAGATACATTATATTGATCCATTAGCTCTTTTTCTGACGGCAACTTATCATTGCTTTGATATTCTTTGCTTTCTATTTTATTTACTATAATGTTATATATATTTAAATACTTTTTATCCATTTATATCACCATAGTAATTTTATCATATAAATATGCTATTTCTCAATATAATAAACTATTGATTCATATGGTCTAAGAGTCATTTCCTTATTTAATTTAACTTCATTAGAGTAGTTAGATATTAATACCTTAACATTATTATTTTCTAATAATTGAGATGGAATATCTACCTTTGCCTCTTCTCCATAGAAATTATTTAAAACAACTAATGTCTTATTTTCATAATTTCTAGTATATCCAAGTACTTTATTATTATCTTCTAAAATCATATTAAAATTACCCTTTGAAATAACATCATATTCTTTTCTTAATGATATTAATTTCTTATAATGATAGAATATGGAGTTATCATCTTTAAGAGCATCTTCTGCATTTATTTCTTTATAAGATTTTGCTACTGGTATCCATGGTGTTCCAGTTGTAAATCCAGCATTTTCTTCACTATTCCATTGAATTGGAGTTCTTGAATTATCTCTTGATTTTGATCTTAAAATTTCTAAAATATCAGCTTCTGATTCACCTTGCTCTTTTAATATATTATAATAATTTATTGACTCAACATCTCTATACTCTTCTATTGTATCAAAGTAAGGATTAGTCATTCCAAATTCTTCACCTTGATAAATATATGGTGTTCCTCTCATCATATGAATAGTTGTGGCTAACATTTTACCACTTTCATTATGATATTTTTTATCATTTCCAAATCTTGATATTACTCTAGGTTGATCATGGTTACACCAGAATACAGCACTCCATCCATTACCTTCTTGCATTCCTTCTTGCCATTCTTTAAATATATCTTTTAACATTTTAAAATCAAAGTCCATCATTGTCCACTTATCACCATTTTTATAATCAACCTTTAAATGGTGGAAATTAAATACCATTGATAATTCCTTTTCATCTGGATTTGAATACTTTATACAATTATCAACAGATGTTGAAGACATTTCTCCAACTGTTATTACATCTTCATGTCTACCAAATGTATTTTTATTAAGTTCCTTTAAATATTCATGAATATTAGGTCCATCCGTATAAAATCTTCTTCCATCACCTATATTGTCATCTTCAAATATTTCTGGTTTAGAAATAAGATTAACTACGTCTAGCCTGAACCCCTTTACTCCTTTATCTAACCAGAAGTTTACTACCTTATATATTTCATCTCTAACTTCTTTATTGTCCCAATTTAAATCACCTTGTGTAACATCAAATAAGTGAAGGTAATATTCATTAAATTCTTCTACATATTCCCATGCATTACCTCCAAATTTTGAAACCCAGTTAGTTGGAGGTTCGTTATTTTTTCCTTCTTTAAATATATAAAAATCTTTATATTTCTTGTCACCTTTTAATGCTTTTTTAAACCATTCATGTTCTGTTGAAGTATGATTAAATACCATATCCAACATAATATCTATATTTCTTTTCTTAGCTTCTACTACAAGCTTATCGAAATCTTTCATAGTTCCCATTCTAGGATCTATTTTATAATAATCTGCTACATCATATCCATTATCTTTTTGAGGAGATACATAAACAGGAGTTAACCATATATAATCTACACCAAGTTCTTTTAAATAATCTAATTTTTCTGTTACTCCGTTTATATCTCCAATTCCATCTCCATTTGAATCATTAAATGACTTAGGGTATATTTGATAAACTACACTTTCTCTAAAATCTTTCATTTTAACTATCTCCTTATTCTAGCAAATAATGGATGATATATATCCATCACTTTATTTGACTTCAATATATCATCCTTATATTATCAATTTCAATCTATTTCTTAGCTTAATTTTTTTCTACCAACAATTACTGTTAACACAAATGGAACTACTATGGCTACTACCATCGCTACAGCAAACATTAACATGTGTTGTGGTTGAATTGAAAGTATTCCTGGAATTCCTCCAATACCTATTGCATTAGCCATTACTCCACTTGCAACTGATATTACAGCAGCAATTCCTGATCCAATCATTCCACATATAAATGGGAATCCATACTTTAAGTTAACACCAAATAATGCTGGTTCTGTTACTCCTAAGTATGCTGAAATACATGCTGGTATTGAAACTTGCTTTTCTTCTTCATTTTTTCTTTGTAAGTATATCATTGCAAGTACTGCTGAACCTTGAGCTATATTTGATAGCGCAATCATTGGCCATAATAATGTACCACCAACTTGTGACATTAATTGAAGATCAATAGCATTTGTCATATGATGTAAACCAGTAATAACTAATGGTGCATAAACAAATCCAAATACACCTGCAAATAACCAACTAAATGATGATGTTAACCCTGAATATACTACAGTTGAAATCATATCCCCAATTTTCCAGCCTATAGGACCAAGTACTGTATGTGCAATAAGTACTGATGGTACTAATGCAAAGAATGGTACTATTATCATAGAAATAGCTGCTGGTGATATTTTTCTAAAGAATTTCTCTAAGTAAACTAATACGAACCCTGCTAAAATTGCTGGAATAACTTGCGCTTGATAACCAATCATATTAACTTTAGCAAATCCAAAATCCCAGAATGGAATATCAGCTCCACCAGATACTGCATAAGCATTTAAAAGCTGTGGTGATACTAATGTAATACCTAATACTATACCAAGTATTTGAGTAGTTCCCATCTTCTTAGTTATAGCCCATACTATTCCTACAGGTAGGAAGTGGAATATTGCTTCACCAATTAGCCATAAGAAACTATGAGTTCCTGCCCAAAATTGTGATATTTCAATTAAAGTCTTTGTACCATTTTCAAAGAACTTTACATCACCAATAATATTTCTAAATCCTAATATAAGACCTCCAACTATAATTGCTGGAATAAGTGGTGAAAATATTTCTGCTAAATTTGCCATAAGTCTTTGAATAAAAGTCATATTTGATTTTGCTGCATC
>UQQU01000024.1 GCA_900543325.1 uncultured Clostridium sp.
AACGAAATTTACACAATTTCTGTAGGGAATATCATTAATTTTCGTCATCACGGCACTTAAGCTTTAACGAACAATTTAGTTAAGTTCTGATTTGTGTTTGTAGTAGAAATAAATACATTGTGTTATGAATATTAAGCTTAGTAGACCAAAAAGGGGATATAATGTTGAAATTAAATTTGAGAATCCAATTTGAGATATTGGTAAAGCCACTGCTAGAACTATAAAAATTCCCTTTTTAAATTTAATATTAAAACTTTGTTCTAATGTTTTACTAATTGAGTAAACATCTGAAACTTCAGTAGAGAACATTTCAAGCCAAATTATTACTAGTAGTAGGGCTTGTATAACATTACCGAATCTTTGTGCAACTAAAAGCAATGGTATTTCAAGTTCAAATATATATGGTTGATTAGCCAATAATAATAGGTTAATAGCACCAGATAATAAAGTTAAACCTAAGGCTCCTAATGCAATACCGTAAACCATTGTTTTGGAGCTTTTAGTTTCATTGCTTAATGGAACTAATACACCTGAACAGCAAAGTATGTTATATCCAGCATAAAGTATAGTAGAAATAAAAACACCATCTTTAGGAGGTTCAAAGCTAGATATATATTGCAACGAAATTGAATCTTTACAAAATAAAAAATATAGAACTAGAATAAGAGTAATTGTACATAGTAGGGCAGGAACAATAAATGAGTTTACTTCAATAAGACCTTCAGTACCTCTTAGTAAAAACACACATGCAATACAAAGCATAATTAATGAACCAATAATTTTGGGGATTCCAAAAAATTGATTAATTAGAGCACCACTTCCTGCAAGAATAATTGATGCACTAGAAATTAAATAAAAGGTTGTTATTACTCCTGTTATTTTACCGAGTAGGTTAGGGCTTATTATTTTTAGAACATCACTATAGGAGTTAAGATTATATTTAATACCTATTTTAGCTATTATTGATCCCATCAATACATAAAATACTCCGCAAAAGAGTATTCCCAAAAAGCTAGTCACGCCAAAAGAAGTAAAAAATTGAGTAATTTCTTTACCTGAAGCAAGTCCGGCACCAACAACTGTTCCAATAAACACAGCAGCAATTTGAAAAACTTTAGTGAAATCTTTCTTCACGCATATCCCCCCAATATATTTCTAATATCTAATATATAAACGTTACAGTAGAATTATTCTTTTTTTGTGAATAAGCTATATTTTATTAGGTAAAATAAATTTAAGAGATTATTTAGGTATAATAAAATATGTAAGGAGATTAATATGGTTAGTGTTAAAAGAGTTTTAAGTGGTATATTGGTTTTAACAATTAGTATATTAATTGGTTGTAGTAAAGTGAAAGAAGATAATGAAGTAACGCTAGATTTATTTGATGTATTTAGAGGAAAAGATTTAGCAACAAATTATTTAATAAATATTAGAAATGGTGATATAGAAAAAGCTAATGAGGTATGTGTTAAAGAGTTAGTTGAGAATAATATTAATTTGTCTGAAGGCGTTTCTGATATAGCAGGATTTCAATTAGATAAAACTATAGCAAGTAGTGAATTTGCATATTATATTTTTAATGTTATTAGAGATTCTAATACAGAACCTAAGAGTGATTTGGAAAGTTACACCATAAAGGTAAATAGAAATGGAGATAATTATAGCGTAAGTGAAATTAAGGCAAAGTCACAAAGAGAATTATATATAAAAAATAATTCTTTAAGAATAATTGGGGAAAAAGGTGGAAAAAGTAGTTTAGTAATAAGCTTAAATAATATTCCTAAGGATACGTATTTAAGAGAGAATAAGATTATGCTATATAAGGAAAAGGTGCCTAACAATAACTTTGGAAAGGTAGTTTTGGGATTTACAGGACAAAAAATAGCTATTTCTACTGTAGATGACAAGAGTGCATTTATTTGTATTGCTTATATTGATAATACATTAATGCAGAATGGTACTGATGATATATCTAGCAGCACAACTTCACAAGGAAGCCAAATCAGTGAATTACAAGAGGTTTTAGAAAAACCTATTACAAGTAAGGTTGTACCTGTAGATTTATTAAATAATGTTCAAATAGAGAATTTTATATTTTCTAAGGAAGATGATAATATAGCTGTTAATTATAAAAATCAAGCAGGTATAGAGAGATTAAATATATATAAAGCAGATGATGGAACTATGATAGATGCTAAATTAGATGATGTTTTTAATAAGAATATATATAATGTTAAGGCTGGATATTTTGATGAGGATAGATTAATGTTTGATGTTTATAAATCTGATGATACTACTGATGATGTTACAGGAAAATATAGTTTTAATATGAAGAGTGAAGAAATGATTAAATTGTAATTAAGTGATAAGTAATTTATAATATAGTAAAAAATAAAAGAGGTTAATGTTATTATACATTACCTCTATTTTAATTTTGTAATTTAATCTTAAAGCAAGTGGAGTATTAATATAATTAGTTATTAAATATGCTGATCAATATAAGGAGAAAAAAATGATAAAGGAATGGAATGGAAAAAGGTATCATAGTTTAAATTATTTCCTAAGAAATAAATTTGGGGAAAAGATATATAAAATATCATTAGATGGGGGATTTACTTGCCCTAATAGAGATGGAAAAGTTGCAAAGGGTGGATGTACTTTCTGTAGTGCAAGAGGATCAGGAGATTTTGCTGGAAGTAGAATATTATCTATTACAGAACAGTTTGCAGATAGAAAAGAAATGATGGAAAAGAAGTGGAAGGATGGTAAGTATATTGCTTATTTCCAAGCTTATACTAACACTTATGCACCAGTTGAAGAGTTAAGAAAAAAATATGAAGAAGCATTAGCTCAAAAGAATGTTATTGCTTTATCTATAGCAACAAGACCCGATTGTCTAGATGATGATATTTTAGATTATCTTGAAGAGCTAAATAAGAAGACTTATCTTTGGGTTGAATTAGGATTACAAACTATAAATGATAAGACAGCTCGTAATTTTAATAGAGGTTATGATTTCGAAACTTTTGATAGTAGTTTGAAGAAATTACAAGAAAGAGGAATAGAAGTTGTTGTACATACTATATTTGGACTTCCTGGAGAAACTAAAGAAGATATGTTAAAGACTGTAGATTATGTTGCACATTCAGGTGCTCAAGGAGTTAAGTTTCATTTATTGCACCTAATGCAAGGAACTAAAATGGTAGAGCAATATGAAAGTGGAGAATTACAGCTTTTAAGCAAAGAAGATTATATTGATTTAATATGTAAGGCGATAGCTATGATACCAGAAGAGATGGTGGTTCATAGACTGACAGGTGATGCTCCAAGACAAAGTTTAATTGGACCGATGTGGAGTTTGAAAAAGTGGGAAGTATTAAATGACATTGATAAGGCACTTGTAGATAATAATATTTGGCAAGGAAAAGATTTTAAATAAAGAAGGCTTTATTAATTTATATTATGTTAAGGAAAGATGTTGTAGCGACTGTGTAAATAATTTTTGTAACAGTCGCTTTTTTATTTATAATAATATTAAGAAAATACTTACTTTCTAATGATGGTAGGTATAAGTTCTACTAATTAAAATCAAAGATTTAAAGTCTTATTTATGGAACAAACAGATTGAACAATAAGTCTAATAGGTGAAGGGAGCGAAGAATTTGGAGGCTTCAGTAGAGAATATTAGTAAAGATGAATTAATAATGGAAGTAAAAAGGGCAAAGCGTGGAGATAAAGAAGCTTTTTGTAATTTAATTAGATTAAATAAAGTTGCAGTATATAGAGTTGCAAAAGCTATATTAAATAAAGAAGAAGATATAGAAGATGCAGTTAGTGAATCTATATTAAAGGCTTATAAAAACATACAAACCTTAAAGGATGAAGCATTTTTCAAAACATGGTTAATAAGAATAGTTATAAATGAAAGTAATAATTTATATAAAAAAAGATCTAAGGAAATAGCTGTAGATAAAGATCACTTTAAAAACATAAAGGTTAATGATAATTATAAAGATTTGTCTTTATATAATGCAATTAATTCTTTAGATGAGGATTTAAGAATTACTACAATATTATTTTATTTTGAGGATATGAAGTATAAGGATATAGCGAAAATTCTTAACGTTAAGGAAGGAACTATAAAATCAAGATTATCTAGAGCAAAAGAAAAACTATATAATATTTTAAAGGAGGAGCTTCATGGATAAATTTGATGAATACTTAAAAAATAAAAGTAAAAGCGAAAATGAAGAATTTGTTTTGCCAAAGTCTTTTGAATGTAAACTTGAAGAAAATCTAAAAAATTTAGATAAAGAAAATAAAAGCAAAACTAATGTATGGTATATGAATAAGAAACTATGGACTACAGCAGCATGCTTTACATTTGTATTTTTAGCAGGAGTATCAATAAGATATGGATTCGATTCAAATAAATTAAGTTCTATAGAGAGAAACTTAGAAAATCAAATTACAGAATATAGTAGCGGAGTTCCTGAAGTTGCTAGTCATAACGAAGCTGAAACTAGAGGGATCATTAATAATAGATCAACAGAAAAGGAAGTAGAAGAATTTAGTTTACAAGACACGTTTGGTGATGGAGTTATAGATTCTAATAATATTAATAAGATAATAGTTAAAAATATAGTAGAGGATAATACTTATAAATCTATAGATAATAAGAGCGATATAGAAAAGATTATTAGTTTTATAAATGATATTCCAAAGGAAGAAATTCAAAATCAAACTTTAGGAGAGTGGGATTTTTTAATACAAACTAATGGAGTGGAAAGTAATCATACTATAATTATTAAAAATAATATTATGAATATAGATAATAAGTACTATAAAATAAATGCTGAAGAGGTTAATAATTTTAAGGTTATGTATAACGATTTAAATTATGATGAAAATAAAATACCTTATTGTGATTTTTAATTTATAAATGGATTAAGTTTAGGGTATGAATAAAAATTTTAAAGATAATAGTAAAAATATTAAATTAGGAAAGGTATTAATATCAGCTTTATTAGGACTATCTATTATATTTTTCTTTATAAAGGGGTTTGGAAAAGTAACAGGAAGTATTTGTTTAATAAGAGGATTAACAGGAATTCCATGTCCATCATGCGGAATGAGTAGGGCCATTATAGCAGTTATTAATGGTGATATTATAAATGCATTTAAATTTCACCCATTATTTTGGTTACCTTTTGTAGCATTACTACTTATAATTTTTAAAAGAAGATTTTTTAAGAAGATATTAATATGTTCTATTATTTTAATAATGCTTGTTTATATTTTAAGAATGACAATGCTTTTTCCAAATATAGAACCTATGCAATATAATGAGAGGTCAATACTTAATCAGATTATAGAGAATAAAAATTAATAATTAAAGAAAAGTACTTAATTATGTATATATTAAAAAGTCGGCATAAGCCGACTTTTTCTATTAATTTTAGTTAGTTATCAAAAGCCTTTATACTACTTGGAATATAAAGAATTTTAAGTAGTATGATTCATCTGAATTCCAAAGAATTGGATGGTCTGAGCTTTGAGTTCTAACTTCAATTTGTCTTAAAGTTCTTCTAGCATCATGAGCAGCTTCAAGAACAGTTTTCTTTAATTGTTCTTCACTCATATAATGAGAGCATGAGCATGTAGCAAAGTAACCACCTGGCTTAACCATTTTTAAACCTCTAAGATTAATTTCTTTATAACCTCTAATTGCAGCATTAACAGTGTTTCTAGATTTAGTGAATGCTGGTGGATCTAGAATAACAACATCATATTGTTTACCTTCTCTTGACCAATCTCCAAGAACATCAAATGCGTTATGACATTCAAATTTAACAACATCTTGTAAATTATTTAATTCAGCATTTCTTGTAGCACAATCTACAGCATGTTGAGATACATCGATTCCAAGAACTGATTTTGCTCCAGCGATTCCGGCATTTAAAGCAAATGAACCAGTATGAGTAAAGCAATCTAAAACATCTTTACCTTTACAAATTCTATGCATAGCAGCTCTGTTTTCTTTTTGGTCTAAAAAGAATCCAGTTTTTTGCCCATTTTCTAAATCAACTATGTATTTAACTCCATTTTCAATAATTTCAATATCAGTATCAAATGGTTCAGTTAAGAAACCTTTAGTTTGTTCTAAACCTTCAATTTCTCTAGTTTTTATGTCACTTCTTTCATAAACACCTTTAGCGCCGTATTCCTCAACTAGTATTTTTACTATTAAATCTCTATATTTATCCATTCCTAATGTAGATATTTGAATTACATAGTAATCTTCAAATTTATCAACAGTTAATCCAGGTAAGAAATCGGCTTCTCCAAATATAAATCTGCATGATGATGTATCGATAACAGTTTTTCTATAATCCCATGCAGCAGCAAATCTTTTCTTAAAGAATTCTTCATCTATTTCTTCATTAATATCTCTTGTCATTATTCTAATTGTTATCTTACTTCTATCATTAATATAACCTTTACCAATGAAATGATTTTTGTGGTTATATACCTCAACTATATCTCCATTTTCATAGTCACCATCATATTCATTTATTTCATCTATGTATATCCAAGGACGACCTTGCTCAGCTCTTTTGTTTTTTCCTTTATGTAAGAAAAATTTACTACTCATCATTTACATCTCCTTATCTTAAATCTTATACGATTATAACATAACTATTAAATAACAGTACAAAATTTAATTTATGAAAAGAGGGAAATTTATTTATGTCAGATATATAATATATATTAAGAAGTTTATAGATAGGTAGATTGAATATGAATTATGTATATATATTAAGATGTAATGATGATAGTTTATACACAGGGTGGACAAACAATCTAGAAAAAAGAATAAAAGCACATTCTGAGGGAAAAGGAGCAAAATATACAAAAGCTAGATTGCCTGTAGAACTAGTTTACTTTGAAGAGTATGAAAATAAAATAGAGGCTATGAGAAGAGAATATGCAATTAAACAGTTAAAAAGAAGGGAAAAATTAATGCTAATAAAGAAATAAATAAGAAATTTAACTTTAAGGGGGCAAAACTATGGATATAAAAATAAGAGCAATAAGATTAGAGGATGCAGGGGGAATTAATGCATTAAGGGTTATGGATGGAGTAAGGGAAAATATACTAGGAATAACTAGCGAAAGAATATATAGAAGTAAAAGCTTCATAGAAAGTTTAGGAAATAATGCACATATGTATGTAGCAGAAGAAATAGAAAATGGGGAAAGTAAGATTATTGGAGCTATATCATTACATGTTTCTGAAAATTCTAGACTTAGACATTCAGGTAGTATAGGAATTAAGGTGCATAAAGAGTATCAAGGAAGAGGGATTGGTAAAAAGCTTATGACTACCATTATTGATTTAGAAGATAACTGGCTTATGCTTAAAAGGTTAGAGTTAGGGGTATTTATAGATAACACCAGAGCCTTAAAATTATACAAATCTTTTGGATTTGAAATTGAAGGAACTAAAAAATGTGCAGCAATAAGAAATGGTGAATATGTAGATGAATATATAATGGGGAGAATTAGAAATTAAAGTTTTAATAATATAGTATAAAAAGATATAAACTACACATACTATTAATGCAGTAAAGTGGATGAAGTTTGAAGCTTTTGCTGCTAAAGGTGAACTAGTAATTTAAAACTACTAGTTCACCTTAAATTTTGCAATAAAAAACCACTTACATTGTAAGTGGTTTAAATCGTTAAACTTATAGGGGAGTTTTGGATTGGGTATTATTTTGAATAATCCTTAATTAAATCCTGAATCTTTGATTTACATCTAAATCCATGACAACTGCCAGTACATGCACCGGTTACTTTAGAAACTTCTTCTACGGTATGGGCACCATTTTTAATAGCTTCTTTAATTTTTGCCTTAGATATAGACTTGCAGGTACAAACTTTTGTTATTTTATCAAGGATATCAGTATTTAAATTATTTTCCATAACGGATCCTCCAAAATACAAAGATATTAGGAAATACAAAAATTAATTATTAGATAAATCAATTTTTGAGTAATACGTTTCAACACCTATATTAAATCATAGTATACTAAAATAGTCAACATTAAATATTAAATAATAATAACTATTATTTAATGGAAATTATTACAGTAATATTATTAGTATTATTGCATAATTAATACCTTAAAATATTAAATTTAGTAATAAAAAAAATTAATTATAAAATTTTGGATGCAATTGACAAATCATAATTAGTTAATATATAATAAATTCATTAAAGACTATGATTAGGATAAGTACTTTTGTTTATTCTTTTAAGAGAGTGACTGTTTGGTGTGAAGTCATAAGATAACTTAAGGAAAATCACCTAGGAGTTTGAGGCTGAAAGTTTTTTACGATTAAGTTATCACGTTAGCCCGCGTTAAGGGATAGGATATGAAAGTATCTGAATTATGACTCATAGTATAATTATGGGTTTATTAACCTTAGGTGGTATAGCGAATTCACTTCGTCCTTTTGGGATGAAGTTTTTTTTATTTAAGTGATCTTCCAAATTTTAATTTGGTAAGGAGAACTTACTCATTTCACGATAGGAGAAGGAGTTTCATTAAATAAAGAATTAAAATATGTCTTTAAGATAATAATTTTAATAATTAATAAACGTAGAGAAAGGAGAATTCTTATGTACAAAAAAGTAGAATTACCAAATGGTTTTGTTGGTCTTGAAAAAGAAGTAGCAAATCTTTGGACTGCAAGAAATGTTATAAAAAAGAATTTTGATATGAATCAAGATGGTGAATACTTCACTTTCTATGATGGGCCACCAACAGCAAATGGTAGACCACACGTTGGACACGTGTTAACAAGAGTTATGAAGGATATTATCCCAAGATACAAAGTTATGAAGGGATATAAAGTTATAAGAAAAGCTGGATGGGATACTCACGGTCTTCCTGTAGAACTTGAAATAGAAAAGAAGCTTGGTATTTCAGGTAAGGAGCAAATCGAAGAGTACGGTGTAGAAAAGTTCGTTAAAGAATGTAAAGAAAGCGTATTTACCTATGTAAGTATGTGGGAAAAAATGACTAATCAAATTGGTTATTGGGTTGATATGGAAAATCCATATGTAACTTATCACAATCCATATATTGAATCAGTTTGGTGGGCATTAAAACAAATGTGGGATAAAGGTCTTTTATATGAAGGACATAAAGTAATGCCATACTGCCCAAGATGTGGTACTGCATTATCATCTCATGAAGTTGCACAAGGATATAAAGACGTTAAGGATTTAACTTGTGTTGCTAAATTTAAGGTTGAAGGAGAAGACAACAAGTACATATTAGCTTGGACAACAACTCCTTGGACATTACCTTCAAACTTAGCTTTATGTATAAACAAAGCTTATACATATATAGAAGCAAAAGTTGGAGATGAAATATTAATATTAGCTAAAGACTTAGCTGATAAAGTTTTAGGAGAAGACTATGAAATAGTTAGAGAATTCCCTGGAACTGAACTTTTAGGAACTAAATATGAGCAATTAATGCCTTTCGGTAAAGTAGAAGGAAAAGCTTTCGAAGTAATTCATGGTGACTATGTTACTTTATCAGATGGTACAGGTATAGTTCATATAGCACCTGCATATGGTGAAGACGATAGCTTAGTGGCTAAAGCCAATGGAATTACTTTCATTAACTTAGTTGATAGAGAAGGTAGATTCGTAGAAGAAGTTACTCCATGGGCTGGAAAGTTCGTTAAAAAATGTGATGAAAGCATTTGTAAGTGGTTAGAAGAAAATAATAAATTATTTAAAGCTGAAAAACACTTACACTCATATCCACATTGTTGGAGATGTGACACACCACTTCTTTATTATCCAAAGGAAAGCTGGTTTGTTGCCATGACAACATTAAGAGATAAGCTTTTAGAAAATAATAATAAGATCAACTGGTACCCTGATAATATTAGAACTGGTAGATTTGGTAAGTTCTTAGAAAATGTTATCGACTGGGGTATTTCAAGAGATAGATATTGGGGAACTCCACTTCCAATTTGGAATTGTGAATGCGGACATAAAGAATGTATAGGAAGTATTGCAGAACTTAAGGAAAAGGGAATTAATGTTCCAGAAGATATCGAATTACACAAACCATATATAGATAATGTTCATTTAAAATGTGAAAAATGTGGTAAGGAAATGACTAGAACTGGTGAAGTTATTGACTGTTGGTTCGATTCAGGTTCAATGCCATTCGCACAATTACATTATCCATTTGAAAATAAAGAATTATTTGAACAAAACTATCCAGCTCAATTTATATCAGAAGCTGTTGACCAAACAAGAGGATGGTTCTATACTTTATTAGCAATATCAACTGCTATATTTGATAGAAATCCATTTGAAAACTGTATAGTTTTAGGTCACGTTCTTGACAAGAAGGGCTTAAAGATGTCAAAATCTAAAGGAAATGTTGTAGATCCATTTGATGTATTAGATGCACAAGGTGCTGATGCAACAAGATGGCACTTCTATACTGCAAGTGCTCCATGGTTACCAACAAGATTCTCTATAGATGACGTTGGAGAAGCCGGAAGAAAATTCATGGGGACATTATGGAATGTTTATTCATTCTACGTGTTATATGCTGAATTAGATCAATTTAATCCATTAAAGTATAATGATTTCGTATCAGAAAATGTAATGGATAAATGGGTTATGTCAAAACTTAATACATTAGTTAAAGATGTTGACTCTATGTTAAACTCATACCAAATAACTCAAGCAGCATTAGCTATTGAAGATTTTACAGATGAATTATCTAACTGGTATGTAAGAAGAAATAGAGGAAGATATTGGTCTGAAGAATTAACTGATGATAAGATAGGTGCTTATGTAACTTTATACAAAGTATTAACAACTTTAATTAAAGTAGCAGCTCCATTTGTTCCATTTATAACAGAAAACATTTATCAAAACTTAGTAGTTGGATTAGATGAAAATGCTCCAGAAAGCATTCACTTATGTAGCTGGCCAGAAGTTAATGAAAATGCTATAGATAAGAACTTAGAAAAAGAAATGGACTTAGCTTATACAATAGTTAAACTTGGAAGAAGTGCAAGAAATGGTGCTAACATTAAGAATAGACAGCCACTTTCTAAGATGCTAGTTTCTACAGATTCACTTCCAGAATATTATGGAGAAATAATAACAGATGAGTTAAATATAAAAGCAGTTGAATTTGGTGCTGATCTTTCTACTCATGTTAACTTTGAAATTAAGCCAAACCTACCAGTGTTAGGAAGAGCTTATGGTAAGTTAATACCTGGAATAAGAAGAGAAATAGCAGCAAGAAATCAAATGGAATTAGCTCAAACTATTCAAAATGGTGGAGTTGTTGTTATTAATGTTGATGGAACAGAAATTGAATTAAATAAGGAAAACTTATTAGTTACTATGCAAGGGTTAGAGGGTTATGCATTTGCTGGTGAAGGTTCAATTGGTGTTGTTTTAGATACTCATATTTCTGAAGAGCTTAGAGAAGAAGGTCACTTAAGAGAAATAATTTCTAAGATTCAAAATATGAGAAAAGATAAAGGGTTTGAGGTTGCAGACAAGATTAAATTATATGTAGCAGATAACGAAATGCTATTAGATGTAATTAAAAAGTTTGCTGAGGTTATTAAGAAGGAAACCTTAACCCAAGAAATAGTTTACAATGAGGAAGCTAATTATACTGAAACAGTTATAAACGGTGAAAAGCTAAATATGACTGTAGAAGTTATTAAATAATTATAGCTTTATTACAGAGGGTAGGGATTAAGTAATAATTCCTACCCTTTTTTCAAACACTAATATTATAGCTTAAATTATGAATTATTAAGTGTAAAAAGTAAGCAAACTCATTGTATTAATTAGGGAAAAAAGGTATAATTAATAATTAAAATGAAAATGGAGTGATGTTGATATGGCTACTTCTATAAAAGATGTTGCTAGGGAAGCTGGCGTTTCAATAGCTACGGTATCTAGAGTATTAAATGATATAGATGTTGTTAATGAAGATACTAAAAAAAAGGTATTAGATGCTATTAAAAAGCTGGGATATAGACCAAACATTGTAGCGAGAAGTTTAAAGACACAAAGAACAAAAACCGTTGGAATATTAGTTCCTGATATTTCAAGTGGATTCTATCCAGAGATAGTTAGAGGAGCAGAGGATGTTGCAAATATTTATGATTATAATGTGATATTATGTAACTCAGATTTTGACTATGATAAGGAAAAAGATTACTTAAGAGTGCTTAAGGAAAAAATGGTTGATGGTGTTATCTATATGAGTTCTTGTTTAGAAGAAGAAACTCTAGATATAATAAATGAATTAGATTTAAAAACAGTTCTTGCAGAGTCTAAGGATAAAGAAGGTAGACTACCAAGTGTAATTATTGATAATATACAAGCATCATATGATGCAACAAAGAGTTTAATTAATAACGGATTAAAGAATATTGCTTTTGTTGGTATTAACAAAGGTGCTGCTAATGCTTGGGGAGAAAGACATAAGGGTTATGAAAAGGCATTAGAAGAAAGTGGTCTTTCTATTGATGAAGATTTAGAATTCTTTAAAGATTTGAAAGTTAAGAGTGGATATAAAGCCGTTGAAAGCTTCTTGGCTACTGGTAAAAAGTTTGATGGAGTAGTATGTTCATCTGATGAAATTGCCATTGGTGTAATTAATGCGTTAAGAGAAAATGGTATAAAAGTTCCTGAAGACGTAAGTGTAATAGGATTTAATGATAATGCTGTTGCATCTTACTTCTATCCTAAAATAACTACAGTTAAGCAACCAAGTTATGATATGGGATCAGTTGCAATGAGAATGCTTATTAAAATATTAAATAATAAACCTTTAGAGCAAGATCAATATGTATTAGATTATAAATTAATAAAAAGAGAAAGCTCTAAATAGGTAATTAACTATCTTTAATTTAAAATAAAATTAAAGATAGTTAATTTTTTTTACAAAGATACATTGAAATAATAGGAAAAAAATGATATAATTGAAGTAATTTGATAACGTTTACTAATGGCGGTTATTTCTAAGTTGGGTACACAATCAATTAGGTATAGGTAATATTATTGAGAATTTTAAAATTAAAATATAGGGGAAGTTATCAAATAAAAATATAAAATAATTGCTATGTTAGTAAGTAGAATAAAAGAGGATAGATTAACTATCCTCTTTTATTCTATTATTAAAGTATTCCTTCAGTCTTTAATAAGTTTTCTAATTTTTGTACTTTTTCTGTTAAAGTTATAAATTTTTCTTTTATTATATTATTTTTTTCATTTCCTTCACTAATACAGTTTTCCATTTCTTCTACAGCTTTTAATGCATCATCAATATCTTTTTGAGCTAATTTTAAGTTTGATTCTTTCATAGACGTATCTCCTTTGTTAGGTAAATAAAAAATGTAAAAAAACACTTTCTTATAAATACGAAGGTATACCCTCGGTGTAACATAAACTTACTAAATTAATATTTATAGTTTTTCAGTTAAACTTATGTTGATATCTTTATCCTATCACTAATAAATAGGCGTTGCAAGGCATATATTGTAAAGAAAAAATAAATAGGGGGAAATAGAGAATGATTAACTATATATGGTTTGTAATGATTTTTCTGGGATTAGTGGTTGGAATATTTACTGGAAATGGTGAAGGTATTTCTAATGCAATAATAGGTTCTATTGATACTACAGTTACATTTATTATAGGACTTGTCGGATTAATGTGTTTTTGGTGTGGGGTTATGAAAGTTGCACAAAATAGTGGATTTACAGAAAAATTAGCTAAGTTTATGAAACCTATATTAAAACTTATATTTAAAGATGCAGCTAAAGATGAAAAGGCTTTAGGAGCTATAGTTATGAACATAACAGCAAATATGATGGGGCTTGGAAATGCAGCAACGCCTTTTGGAATTAAAGCTATGGAAGAAATGGATAGATTAAATACTGAAAAAGGTGTAGCTAGTAATGATATGGCATTATTTCTAGTGTTAAATGCTGCTTGTATTCAGTTAGTTCCATCAACAGTATTATCTATAAGAGCAGCAGCAGGTTCTTCAAATCCAGGATCAATAATACTTCCAGCAATAATATCAACTGGTATAGCAGCAATTGTTGGTGTTATTTGCTGTAAAATTTTACAAAGATATTTTTAGAATTATGGGGGTACTAAGATGTTTAGCTATATAACTAAAAGTATTATTCCTATAATAGTTTTAATTATTATAACTTATGGAATGATAAAAGGTAGAAAGGTATATGATTGGTTTATTGAAGGAGCAAAGGAAGGTTTAAAGGTGTGCTTAAATATTTTTCCTTATCTTTTAGCCATGATAATAGCTGTGCAAATATTTAGAGAAGCTAATCTTTTGGATATGTTAAATAATGCAATTGAGCCACTTTGTAAGCTAATAGGTTTGCCGAAAGAAGTTGTTCCGTTAGTTTTGATTAAACCTCTTTCTGGTAGTGGAGCAATGGGGATTTTTACTGATATTTTAAAAAATTACGGTGCTGATTCTATTATAGGTTTAATAGCTTCAGTAATTATGGGAACTACAGAGACAATATTTTATACTGTAACTGTATATTTTGGAGCTGTTAAAATAAAGAAAACACGTCATACAGTCTGGGCTGCAATAATGGCAGATATGACTGCAATTATTATGGCAATACTTATGGTAAAACTTTTAATATTGTAACATTTGAAATATATTGCTTATTTCCCACACCTTATAGTTAACGACTCCTGCTACAAATTTGTATGACAAGTCGTTAACTTTTAAGGTGGCTACGTAGAAAATTGTATCTTTTAGCTTAAGAGCCAGTGATAGAGAATATCATTAATTTTCGTTATCACGGCCTTCAAGCTCCAACGAATAATTTAGAATTAAGGGGATAATATGTAAAATTTTTAATGCACTGTAAAGACTTTGGAGTTATAATATTACTAAAATAAATCGAATGGAGAATGATTATGGGGGAAGATAAATTTTACATTGTAAATGAAAGATCATTACCAGAGATATTTAAAAAGGTAATTGAGGTAAAAGAGAATATTGAACTTGGTAATGCAAAGGATATAAGTGAAGCCATAAAATTAGTTGGAATTAGTAGAAGTACATATTATAAGTATAAAGATGACGTATTTCCAATGGCACAAGATATGCAATCTAAGAAGGTAACATTAATATTATTAATGACACATAAGTCAGGTACTCTATCTAAGGTATTAGATTGTATAGCATTTTATAAAGGCAATATATTAACCATAAACCAAGATATTCCAATAAATTTATCGGCTAATGTTACAGTTACTATTGATATTTCTCATATGGAGAAAAGCGTTAGTCAATTAGCAGCAAGGTTAAACTCTTTACCGAATGTTAGAAATGTTAAATTATTAGCAGCAGAATAATAAAAAGTAATCCTAAAATATTATAAAAGGAGATAGGGCTATGAATCAAAATATTTATAAAGTAAACAGAGATAATCTTTTAAATAAGATTAAAGATAATTCAATTGTAATTTTATTTGCTGGAAAAGCAATTCAAAAAACTGGAGATCAAACTTATCCATTTACTCCAAATAGAAATTTTTATTACTTAACAGGAATAAAAGAAGAAGAACATATATTAGTTATGTCAAAAATTAATGGAATAAAATCTTCTAAGCTTTACATAAAAGATATTGATTTAGAATTAGAAAAATGGATTGGAAAGAGCATTAGAAAAGAAGAGGCTAGTGAGCTTACAGCAGTAGATGAAGTTAAATTTAAGAGTCAGTTTGATGGAGATATTCATGGAATGATTACTATGAAGGAAGAAGTAAATCTTTATTTAGACTTAGAAAGAATGAGTGCAAATAGAGAAGGAACTATTTCTCATAAATTTGCTAATGAAATAGTAATCAAGTATCCTCAGGTTAGAATAAATAACGTTTATAGTAAGATTGGTGAGTTAAGATTAAAGAAATCACAAGAGGAAGTAGAAAAAATTAAAAAGGCTATTGAAATAACTAAAAGTGGTATTGAAAGATTAATGACTGAAGCACGTGTTGGAATGAAGGAATATGAATTAGAAGCATATTTTGATTTTAATTGTAAAGTTAAAGGTGCAACAGGCTTAGCTTTTACAACAATAGCTGCAGCAGGAAAAAATGCTACAACATTACATTATGTTGATAATAATTCAGAGCTTAAGGAAAATGATTTAATTCTTTTTGACTTAGGTGCAGAATATAATTGTTACAATGCTGATATATCAAGAACTTTCCCTGTTAATGGTAAGTTTACTGAAAGACAAAAGGAAGTTTATAATTCTGTTTTAAAAGTAAATGAAGAAATTATTAAATTAATTAAACCAGGTGTTAAATATAAAGATGTAAATGATAAAGCAACAGATTTAATAGCTGAAGAATGTATAAAGCTTGGCCTTATTACAGATAAGAAAGATGTTAGAAAGTATTATTATCATAGCATAGGTCATAGTTTAGGCATGGATACTCATGATATTGAGACGCCACATAGAGATATAACTTTTGAGCCAGGAGTTATATTTACTGTTGAACCTGGAATATATATTGAAGAAGAAGGTATAGGAATTAGAATAGAAGATGATATATTAGTAACAGAAGATGGAGTTATTAATTTATCAAGTGATATAATAAAAAGTGTAGATGAAATTGAAGAATTTATGAAAAAAGTTCAAAAGTAATAAAAGTTTAGAAAAGTTATAAAATGGTATTGCAAATACAATAAATTGATTATATAATCGAATTATTATAAAACAAAAGTGAATAACTTAGGGTAGAGGCGCGAAAGTTAATAGTATTATTGATGAGAAAAGCACTGTGATTCAATAAGAAAGGAGCAATCGCCGAAGCATACAACTGATGCTTTAAGGTTGTATAGCTGGGAGTGTATAAAATATATGCACTACTGTCACAAAGTATTTTGTGGTGAGCTATCATTTGAGACTTGTATTTTTATATTATTTTTAGTACATACAAGACCTTGAGTGTTAACTCAAGGTCTTTTTTGTTAGTTTGGGGTATCCTTATTATTCACTTTTAAAATTAATTAGGGGGGAAATAAAAGTGAAAAAAAGAAGTTTTAAGGTTTTATTACTTACAATGTTAGTATTTATCTTTTCAACTACAGTTGCATTTGCAGCAGAAGTTGAGCCAGCAGCGGTGAATGCGGATAAGTTTGGAATATGGACATTAATTCCACCAATAGTTGCCATAGTATTGGCATTTATAACAAAAAACGTGGTTATTTCGCTATTCATAGGTATTTTATCAGGTAGTTTTCTAGTTAGTCTTGCTGGACATAATGTATTTGGTGCATTTATACAAGCTTTTCTAGACTTTGTAAATAGAGCATTGAATTCTCTTGCAGATCCATGGAATGCAGGTATAGTTCTTCAAGTACTTGCTATTGGAGGAGTTATTAATTTAGTTGCTAAAATGGGTGGTGCAAAGGCAATAGCAGAAGCATTAGCTAAAAAAGCTAAGACTGTAAAAAGTACTCAGTTAACAACCTGGCTTTTAGGTTTATGTGTATTCTTTGATGATTATGCAAATTCATTAATAGTTGGTCCAATAATGAGACCAGTAGCAGATAAAATGAAGATATCAAGAGAAAGATTAGCATTTATAATAGATGCTACAGCAGCTCCAGTAGCAGGACTAGCTATTATATCAACTTGGATTGGTCTAGAAGTAAGTTTAATTGGAGATGGTTTTAATTCAATTGGAGTTGAAGCAAGTGGGTTTGGAGTATTTCTTCAAACAATACCTTATAGATTTTATAATATATTAATTCTAGCATTTATAGTAATAACAGCTTTAACTTTAAAAGAGTTTGGACCAATGAGAAAAGCTGAGGTTTCAGCAAGAAATAAGAACAAATCTCTTAAAGATGAAATTGCAGTTGAAGCATCAGCTGAAATGGATGAATTAGAACCAAAAGAAGGTGTTAAGCTTAGTATATGGAATGCTATTATTCCAATCGGGGCATTAATAATTTCAGCATTAGTAGCATTTTATTATAGTGGATACAGTGCAATAATTGGTGGAGATCCATCAGCAGCTCAAGAAATTATGATGAGTTCACCATTTTCATTTAAAGGTATAATGGAAGCATTTGCTGCTTCAGACGCTTCTGTAGCATTATTCCAATCAGCATTATTTGCTTCAGTAGTTGCTATTTTAATGGGGGTTGTTAAAAAGATATTCACTTTAAGTGAAGCTATTGAAGTTTGGGTTGATGGAATGAAAGGATTAATAATAACTGGTGTTATATTAATACTAGCTTGGTCATTAGGATCAGTAATTAAAGAACTTGGAACTGCATATTACTTAGTTGAGGTATTAAAAGGGGCAATACCAGCATTCTTATTACCAAGTTTAATATTTATTTTAGGAGCAGTAATTTCATTCTCTACAGGAACTGCATATGGAACAATGAGTATATTAATGCCATTAGCAATTCCATTAGCACATTCAATAAATCCAGATATGTCATTTGTAGTAGTTTGTACAAGTGCTGTGTTAACAGGAGCTATTTTTGGTGATCATTGTTCACCAATATCTGATACAACTATACTTTCTTCAATGGGAGCTGGATGTAATCACATTGAACATGTTAAGACTCAAATGTGGTATTCATTATTTGTTGCAGCAGTAACTATATTATTTGGATATATTCCATCAGGATTTGGAGTTCCAATATATGTAGTATTACCACTTTCATTAATTGCATTATATGTAGGGGTTCAAATATTCGGTAAGAAGGTTGAAGAAGCTTAAGCAATAAGAAAAATAAAATAAAAAGGGCTATATTAAAAGGTTGTGCGAAAGCACAACCTTTTTACAGTTAAGAGTTATAAGTTAGGAGTTAATAGTGAAGGAATAAAGTCAGCTTGGGCTGACTTTAGAAAATATATGTTTTTTAGAAATTGCGATAGCAGTTTCTTTCTTAACTACTAACCTAACACCACTGACTATTTATGTGGTGGTGGTGTTATTAGCTTGTTAACTAATATCGAAATTACTATTCCAAGTAATGTTTCTATTATCCTATTAGTGGCATAAAATAAAGGATCACTATAAGCATGAGCTGTAGTCACTCCAAGAAATGCTATGCAAGTTATGTTTATAGCACCTGGTCTTTTTAGAATATTACATAAATAAATCATAAAAATAATACCTGATGCAATAATAATATAGATTACTAATTTTGCTATGTATTGATTTGGTATATGATTTTCCAAAGATCTAAATAAGAAAAGAAATATTAAGCCAAAACTAGCTCCTAATATTGTTCCTGCCCCTCTATTTATTCCCATATGAATTGAGTTATAAACAGTATCTTGTAAACAAATTACAGCTGTAAGACAGGCGAAAAAGGGTTCGTTAGGTAAAAGTAATAAGCATAAGAAAACAGCTATACCTGATTTTATTGTCCTAAGTCCAATTTTAGGAAATTTAAAATTCTCCATAATCAAGCCTCCCATCCTTATGATATTATATCTAATAACTAACTAAATTTCATTATTATACATAATATTTTTTAGCATAAATAAATAAGTTAATAAGATATCATAGAAGGGTAGAATATAGATATTCAATAAGTTTTAAATAGTAGTTAATTGGGGATAATAAAAGGAAAGTATATAATTTTATTAGAAGTTTAAATTTGATATTTAACTTATTGACAGTTTTTACATTTTAGAATATTATAAAACTAATAAATGCATAGAAGAGAAGAGTAGTTTAGGAATATATCTACAGAGAGCTAGGTATGGTGAAAACTAGTGATATTGAACTTTATGAAGATGGTCTTGGAGCAGATTATCTGAGCTTTAATAGTTAGGATAATACGGTAGCAACCGTTATATTGCAAGGTGATGATAGTCACCTAGTGAGATATTTATTGTGAAATAAATATAAAATAGAGTGGTAACGCGTATATAACGTCTCTATATGGGTATATAAGCCTATATAGAGGCTTTTTTTAGTTAAGAGTTTATGGTAAAAATAAAAAACTGATTTTAAATTAATATTTTCAATTTATACTATTAACTTTTACATATAAATAATGGAGAAAGTAGGAGGAAGAAAAATGACAAAGAAACCGTATTATATAACTACGCCAATTTATTATCCATCAACTAAGTTACACATCGGTAACACTTATACAACAGTTGCGGCAGATGCTTTAGCTAGATTCAAGAGATTAAACGGATATGATGTAATGTTCTTAACAGGAACTGATGAACATGGTCAAAAAATACAAAGAATAGCTGAGGAAAAAGGAATAACTCCAAAGGAGCATGTTGATGAAATAGTTGCAGGTATCAAAGAACTATGGAGCATGATGGACATAAGCTATGATAAATTCATAAGAACAACTGATGATTATCATAAGAAAACTGTTCAAAAAATATTTAAGCAATTATATGATCAAGGGGATATATATAAATCTTCATATGAAGGATTATACTGTACTCCATGTGAATCTTTCTGGACAGAAACACAATTAGTAAATGGAAATTGCCCAGATTGTGGTAGACCAGTTGAAAAGTCAAAAGAAGAAGCTTATTTCTTCAGAATGAGTAAATATGCTGATAGATTAATGAAGTATATCGATGAACATCCAGAGTTTATTCAACCAGAATCTAGAAAAAATGAAATGGTTAATAACTTCTTAAAGCCAGGACTACAAGATCTTTGTGTATCAAGAACAAGCTTTAACTGGGGAGTTCCTGTAACATTTGATGAAGGTCATGTAGTTTACGTTTGGATAGATGCATTATCAAACTATATATCTGCTTTAGGATATGGCACTGATAATGATGAATTATATAAAAAGTATTGGCCTGCAGATGTTCACTTAATCGGTAAGGATATTTTAAGATTCCATACTATTTATTGGCCAATTATGTTAATGGCATTAGGTCAAGAGTTACCAAAACAAGTATTTGGCCATGGATGGTTACTTGTTGATGGTGGAAAGATGTCAAAATCAAAAGGAAATGTTGTTGACCCAGTAGTTTTAGTAGATAAATTTGGTGTTGATGCAGTTAGATACTATTTATTAAGAGAAATTCCATTTGGAGCAGATGGATTATTTAATAATGAAATATTCATAAAGAAAATTAATTCAGATCTTTGTAATGACCTTGGTAACTTATTATCAAGAACAGTAGCAATGATTGAAAAGTATTTTGGTGGAGTTATACCAGCACCAACAGCTAAAGAAGATATTGATAATGAATTAATAGGTTTAGCTTTAGAAACTCCAGTTAAAGTAACAAAAGCAATAGATAATTTAAGAATTCCAGAAGCTTTAGAAAATATATTTGAACTTATAGGAAGAGCAAATAAGTATATTGATGAAACAACTCCTTGGATACTTGCTAAAGATGAAGAAAAGAAAGAAAGATTAGGTACAGTTTTATATAACTTAGCTGAAAGTTTAAGATTTGCATCTGTATTATTATCTTCATTCTTACCAAGTACAAGTGAAAAAATAAATGCTCAATTAAATATAACTACAACAACTTGGGATTCATTATCTGGATTTGATGGAACAACTCCAGGAACTGAAGTTAAAAAAGGTGAAGCTTTATTCCCAAGAATAGATGTAGCTAAGACTTTAGAAGAATTAGAAGCTATGAGATTAGCTCAATTAGAAGCTAATAAGCCAAAAGAAGAGTATAAAATGCAACCAATTAAAGAAGAAATAACTATTGAAGACTTTGAAAAAATAGATTTAAGAGTAGTTAAAGTATTAGAATGTGAACCAGTTAAAAAAGCTAAAAAATTATTAAAATTAAAAGTTGATTTAAATGGAGAAGAAAGACAGGTTATTTCAGGAATAGCAATGCACTATAAACCAGAAGAATTAGTTGGTAAATATGTAGTTTTAGTTGCAAACTTAAAACCTGTTACTCTAAGAGGAGAGTTATCACAAGGAATGATTTTAGCTGCAGCTACAGATGATGATAGCGTATTAAAGCTAGTAAATCCAGGAGAATTACAAACAGGAAGCCAAGTAAGATAAGTGAGAGCCCAAATTTTATATTTGGTTACTCGAACTTACACCTACGATTGAAAATAGTAGAGTGTTTCCTTAAAAAGTAGTATTTTATTTAAAATATAAATGGCAAATGGTAATTACATTTTAATTGTCCATTTGCCATTTATTATTTGCAATTTTATGAAGGGGGTTTTTTAATGAATATTATTATAGGTAATGCATGGCCATATGCAAATGGTCCGTTGCATTTAGGAAGAATTGCAGTTTTGTTGCCAGGAGATATTTTAGCAAGATATCATAGAATGATGGGAGATGATGTTGTTTTTCTTTCTGGTACTGACTGTCATGGTACACCAGTTACTATGAAAGCTAAGGAAGAGGGAATTACACCTTTAGAAGCTGTAGAAAAGTATCATGCTGAGTTTCAAAGATGTTTTAAACTATTAGGTTTTTCTTTTGATATTTTTGCTAAAACTCATTCAGAATATCATGAGGAAAAAGTAAACGAGTTTATCTTAGAGCTATATAAAAAAGGATATATATATGAAAATGTAGTAGAACAAACATTTTGTGAAAATTGCAATGAATATTTATCTGATAGATATATTATAGGTAGATGCCCTAAATGCGGAGAGGAAGCTACAGGTGATGGTTGTGAAAACTGTAATGGAGAATTTGAATCTAGTGAATTAATAGATATTAGATGTAAAAGCTGTAATTCTAAGCCTACATTAAAGAAAACAAAACATCTATTTTTTGCATTGTCTAAGTTGGAAAATGATGTTAAAAGGTTATATATAAGACAGTGTGGATGGAGAGAAAATGCACAAAAAATATTAAAAAGATATTTAGATGAAGGATTAAGAGATAGAGCTGTAACAAGAGATTTTAATTGGGGTATAGATGTTCCATTGGATGGATATGAAGATAAAAAAATATTCGTTTGGATTGAAGCAGTTATGGGTTATTTAACAGCTAGTATGAAATGCTTAGAGGAGCGTGGAGAAGATTATAAAGAGTATTGGGAGGGAGAAGATTCAAGAATTTATTTTATTCATGGAAAAGATAATATTCCCTTTCATACTGTAATATTCCCAGCTATACTTGTAGGGCTTGGTATAAAAAATCCGAATTTACGTATAATATCAAGTGAACATTTGAAATTAGAAGGAAAAGCATTTTCTGCCGTTAAAAATTGGGCTTTATGGGCAGATTATGTTTGTAATAAATATAATGTTGATAGTTTTAGGTATTACTTAACTTTAAATTCACCAGAAGATAAAGATACTGATTTTACTTGGAGAGAATATATAAACATACATAATAATGATTTGGTTAATGAATTATCTAGTTTTATAAACAAGGTATTGGTTTTTTCAAAGAAAAATTACTCTAATAGAATACCAAATGGAAAGATGAACGAAAATTTTAAAAGTGATATATTGAATTTATATTTTAATATTGGAGATAAAATAGAAGAAGGTCATTTTAGTGAAGCCTTAATTGATATAATGAATCTATGTAAAAAGGGAAATAAGTATTTTGAAAGTAATAAGGTTTGGGATTTATTGAGTCAAGATCCGTTAAAGTGTAAAGAGATTATATACAATTGCATTCAGATAATAGTTAATCTATCTAATTTATTATATCCATTTATGCCTAATACGTGTGATAAAATAAAAGTTTCTTTAAATTTAGGAGAAGGAATTTGGAGCTTCACAGAAAAAAAAGAAGGTGTAATTAGGGAATGTGGTACTTTGTTTAATAAAATTGATAAAAAGAGAGCTACTGAAGAAATAATTAGATTAAAAGAAAAGAAAATTTAGAATAAAAAAAACCTAGAGTCATTTCATTTGGGGGACGAATAACTCTAGGAAACCAATTTAAAAAACAACTTCTTAACCACAATACATGGTGAAAGTTATATTTAAAAGATGGTTTTAGGGGTAAATAATAATGCTTTAACTACTTTACAAGTATTATAATAAACATTAATTGTGTCAGTTAGGTGTCAAAAATCTGAAGAAAATATTAACAATATATTTCGAAATCATAACTTAATTAATGAAATATAAGTATTTACCTTTGAGTAACTTGTTTATAACTTAACTTCAAAGGTAAATATTTTTTTTCTTTAATTTGGTATAATAAATAATAAAAAAATTTATTTTAAAAAAGGGAGAAAAGACAATGGAATTTAAATATGAAATTTTTGATACTCATTCACATTATGATGATGAGGCTTTTGACGAAGATAGAGAAGCTGTTTTTGAACAAATAAAGGAGGCTGGAGTAATTGGAATATTAAATTGTGCATGTTCTAAAAAAAGCTTAAAGACTACAAATGAATTAACTTTAAAGCATGATTTTATTTATGGGGCACTTGGAATTCATCCTAGTGATGCAAATGATTATGATGAAAGCGTTAAGAATGAAATAATTAATTTATATAATAGTAATAAGAAAATTATAGCTATAGGTGAAATAGGATTAGATTATTATTGGGATGAGGATCCTGAGAAGGAGGTTCAAAAGAGAGTATTTAGAGAGCAAATGAAATTAGCAGAAGAATTAGGATTGCCAGTAGTAATTCATGATAGAGATGCTCATAAAGATACATTAGAAATAATGAAGGAGTTTCCAAAGGTTAGAGGAACAGTACATTGTTTTTCTGGAAGTGTAGAATTTGCTAAAGAGTGTGTTAAACTAGGTTACTATATAGGAATTACCGGAGTAGTTACTTTTAAAAATGCAAAGAAAATTTGCGATGTTGTAAAAGAAATTCCACTTGATAAATTATTAGTAGAAACAGATTGTCCGTATATGGCTCCTTCACCAAATAGAGGAAAAAGGAATAAATCAGATTATATTAGATATATAATAGAAAAAATAGCTGAAATAAAAGAAATTAGCTCAAAAGAAGTTAATTTGGTTGTAAATGGTAATTTTCACAACTTGATTCATAATAAAAAATAAAGTAAAATTAATATTAATAATTGTAAAAAAAAGTAAAAAACTTTCAGTCTATATCTACCAAACTTTGAACTGTAAAAAAACGCCATTATTTTTTTATTTCAATTAATATTTATATTGCATGTAAATGCATTTTAAACAGTTATATTAAAACAAGAGTGAAAAATTTGACAAAAATAAGAATTGTTTATATAATTCAATGGTCACTCTTGCCAGGGGAGGTTAAATGTAGATGATTGAAAAATGGAAAGAAAATTTAAAAAACAATTTTTCTAATAGTCCTAAGGCAAAAATAATGGTAAGTGTTATTGGAGTATTAATAATAGCATTAACGATAACATTTACATGTGTAAGAAAAAACATAGTAATAATTATAGACGGAAAAGAAGAAGCATATATAACATATAAAGGGACTGTTAAAGATGTACTTGAAGAGAATGAGATAGAAATAGCTCATAAGGATAAAGTACAACCAGCTTTAAATGAAAAAATATCATCAAAAGATGTTATTACAATTAAAAAGGCTGTAGAAGTAGAGATGGTAGTTGGTAACAAAACAATTGTTATAAAAACTGCTGAAGATACTGTAGAAGATATGATAGAAGCTGAGAAGGATGAACTAAGAGCCGAAGGAGTTGAGTTTGTTGAAGGAGTTGATGAAATAACACCTTCATTAGATACTGAAATATCGGATAGTCTTACAATTCAATTAGTTAAAGTTGAAGTATTAAATGAGGTTGCTGTAGAAAGCATTGACTATGAAACAATAGTTGAGGAAGATGAAAACCTAGACATTAATACGGAAAATGTTAGACAAGCTGGTGAGGCAGGAGAAAAGGAAATAACTTATAAAGTTATTAAGAAGGATGGCGTTGAAGTATCTAGAGAAATAGTTCAATCTAAGGTTACAAAGGAACCTATAAATGAAATTATAGCTCAAGGAACTAGAAGAGTATTTGCTAGCAGAGATGGTGAAATGGAATATAGAGATGTAATCTATTGTGAAGCTACTGCTTATGCAGGAGATACTATAACTGCAACTGGAACAGTACCAACCTATAATCCAGGAGGAATAAGTACAATAGCGGTTGATCCAAGAGTGATACCACTAGGTTCGTTAGTTTATGTAGAGAATTACGGGAAAGCAATTGCTGCAGATACCGGTGGAGTTATAAAAGGAAAAATTATAGACGTATTTCTTAATTCAGAAGCAGATTGTATATCATGGGGGAGAAAATATAACGTACCAGTGTATATTTTAGCATACCCAGGAGAATGGTAAAATAAAAAAGGCAATATCAAAACAATAAAGTTTTGATATTGCCTTTTTTATTTTTAAAGATACTAGTTAAAATTTTATTATAACTAATTAAAGGTTTGACATAATAGAAATATGGGGATAAATTAATAAGAGATAATAGAGGAAAGGAAGAGAAAGCTTTTGATTAAAGAGGTTATAGTTGTTGAAGGAAAAGATGATGTAGCTGCGGTTAAAAAAGCAGTTGATGCGGAGATGATAGCTGTTGGTGGTTTCGGAATAAATGCAAAGGTTATTTCAAGAATAAAAGAAGCACAAAAAAGAAAAGGTGTTATAGTTTTAACTGATCCAGATTTTGCTGGTGAAAAAATAAGAAAAATAATAGCAAAGAGGGTTCCAGGAATAAAGCATGCATATATTGCTCAAGAAGATGGAATTAAAGATGATGATATAGGAGTAGAAAATGCTACACCAGAGGTTATAATAGAAGCCTTAAATAGAGCAAAGGTTACTATTGAAGTGAAGGAAAATATCTTTGATTCACAAGATATGTTCTTCTTTAGATTAAATGGAGATCCAAATGCAAAGGAAAGAAGAATAAAACTTGGAAATAAATTGGGCATTGGTTATGGAAACGCAAACCAAATGTTATCTAGATTAAATAATTATGGCATCACAAAGGAAGAATTTATAGAAGCTATTAATTATGTTGATAAAGAATTAGAAGGGAAGAAATAGATGGATATAAAAGATGTAAAAACAGCTGAGTTAGTTAAGAAATATAATTTCAAATTTTCAAAAAGCTTAGGACAAAACTTTTTAATTGATGATTCTGTTCCTAGAGATATAGTTGCTGGTGCAGATGTTAATAAAGAGGATTTAGCTATAGAAATAGGGCCAGGTGTTGGAACACTAACGGCTCAATTATTAAAAACTGCTAAGAGAGTAGTTGCAATAGAATTAGATAATGATTTAATTCCTATATTAGAACAAGAATTAGGAGATAATCCTAATTTTACTCTTATACATAATGATGCTCTAAAGGTAGATTTCAATGAGGTTATAGGTGATGAGAAAAGTGTAAAATTAGTTGCAAATTTACCTTACTATGTAACAACACCTATAATAGTAAAATTACTTAAAGAAGGATATAATTTTAAATCATTAACAATAATGATTCAAAAAGAAGTTGCAGAAAGAATGAATGCAGAGCCAGGAAACAAGGATTATGGAGCATTATCTTTACTAGTTCAATATTATTGTAATACTAGTATAGTAAGAAGAGTTCCACCTAATTGTTTTATTCCTAGACCTAAGGTTGATTCAATTGTTATTAGACTTGATAAGTTAGATTCACCAAAGGTTAAGGTGGATAATGAAAAGTTATTCTTTGATATAATAAGAAATTCATTTAATATGAGAAGAAAAACTTTATGGAATGGTGTTAAGAGTATAGGACCTGCTAAGGAAAAGCTAGAAGAGGCATTTGAAAAGGCAGGAGTTGATCCAAAGAGAAGAGGGGAAACTTTATCTATACAAGAATTTGCTACGTTATCAAACTGTATTAACGAAATTTTATAATTTATTTATATGAATTCCTACTATTAAAATTAATAACATATTTCAATATATAGAACATATAATATATGGAATTAATATAAAGTGGGGGTTCTAGAGAATGGCAAGCAATAATAGATTGTATAGAAACTTCGTAATATTACAGGAGGATGAACGTGGGTACTCAAATTCCAGTGACAAAACATTATCTGGATATTCTAAGATAGAAGCAAAAGGAGATAAATGTAAAATATCTTTTTATGCTCAAAATCTTAAAAAAGATAATGATAATTATTATATGATGATTATTTGTTGCAAGAAAGATATGAAGCAAATAGTTAACTTAGGCCCAATAGAAGTAACTGATACAGGTAAGGCTGAAGCAACGAAAGAATACAATGTATCAAATATTGGTGGATTAGATATACAATTTGATAAAATATCTGGTACGGCTATAGCAAAAGTTAAAGATGGAATACCTGTATTTGTAATGTGTGGTTTTTTAAATGGACAGCAACCATCTGAAAACTGGAAGAATTATACCATAATCAAAGCTAAGGAAGTTAGGGCAAGAGCAACAGAAAAGGTTGCAGAAAAAGAACATAAAAAAGATCCAAGAAAGCCAGAAATTAAGGTAGAAAAATCTAAAGATAAAGCTATAGAAAATACTGTTGTAGAAGCTACAATTGTTGAAGAGCCAATTATAGAAAATGCTGAAAGAGTTGAAGAAGATTCTAAAGAAGTAATTGAAGTAGAAGTAGAATCAGAGCAAGAAGTTGAAAGCGTTAAAGAGGCTAAAGAAAGATACTTCCAAAGAGAAAATTTGCGAGGTAAATTTGAAGATTATGAAGATGAAATAGAGTCTAGTAAAGAGTTTGATCCTGTTACTAGTAAGATAAGAGGTAGCATAGGAGAATATTTTGAATCAATTGTAGAAGGATTCGATAGGGATTACGATAGTATAGATGAGTTAAAATATACCAAGTGGTATAAAATACCTGTACATGATTTGCATGAAATGTGTAACATGTCAAATTATAATAAATATACATTAGCTTATTATCCAATGTTAAATTACTATCCATATATAAAGAAGTATGGATATTTCATGCTTGGATATAAGTGTGATTCGCAAGGAAATCTAAAACATATAATTTATGCAATTCCAGGAAAGAAAGATAAGGATGAACAACCTTATGATGGAAGAACTGGCTTTGTTACATGGGTTAACTTAAATGGCAAAGATAAGGATGGTTGTTGGTTAATGTTTTACGATTTTAAAAATTCTACAGTTGTTGTTCCAATGAAATAGTAGAATTTTAGATGAAAAACATATGTTGAGCTAAAGGAAAATATAAGATAATAGAGAAAGTAAATTGCTAATATTGGAATAAAGTATTATAATTATCTTTATTAGGAGAAGCATAAGCTTCTCCTATTATTTTAGTATAAAAGTAAAAGGAGAAACGAATGTTAAGAGTATTAAAAAGACATATTTTACTGGGGTTTTTAATAATAGGTATATTGAATTTCTCTGGATGTACAGCAATAGAAAGTATAGAGAAAAAGTTGGGTTTAAAAAATGATTATTTTGATTATTTAAATTCAAATGATGTAGAGCAAATAAGTATACAGAGTACTAGAGATACAGGATTTAAATTTATAGTAACTGATGAAAGTGCAATTAAGGAAATATCTAACTTATTATCAAAGGCAAAAATAAGTGAAAATAAGTCCACTTTAGATCCGGATTATAAGTTTGAATTTGATTTAGGAGATGAGGTAAAAGAGTTTTATTATGTTGTAGGAACTGATGAAGGAAATTTTTATAATGACGAAAATACATTTTCAGTTTCAAAGAGATTAGATGAGGGAATTATAAAAAATCTTTCATTTATAAGAAAACCTAGAGACTTTGATTATATATATTATCAATCTATTTTAGATGTATTACAAACTGCTAGTAAAGATAGTGATATTAATGATTATAAAGTGGGTATTAACATAAAGGGAGATGTGGATTGCTTGAAATATGTATTTTCTACTGATTTAAATACATTTATGGGAAAAGCAAAACAAATTGTACCAAATGTAGAGTTAGTAAATAATAACGAGAGTGATTTTGATGTTGTATTTACTGTTAAAAACAGAGGATATGATAGTACTAATTTTAAGACATTAATTACCGTATCTAATAAGAAAGAAAATACAGAAAGCAAATATTATGTTGTAGCAGTTAATGAGTTTAAAGAATGGAATATAGAAGTATTAGAAAGTAAGCCTGATAACTGGTAAAAATAAAAAAGTTTTTTCAACTTACATAACATATTAGACTTTTGGAAACAATAGTACTGAAATTTGTTAAAGGGGTTGAAATTATGAATGCATCTGTAGATAAGGATACTTGTATTGGATGTGGATTATGTCCATCAATATGTCCATCAGTTTTTGAAATGGATGATGATGGTAAAGCAGTAGCTAGAACTAATCCTGTACCAGATGGAAATGAAGATGATGCAAGAGATGCTGAATCAAGTTGTCCAGTAAATGCAATAAGCCTAGATTAAAAATATACCATATAGCTTCAAGCTATATGGTATATTTTTTTTTGGAACAAATTTTCATAAATTAAGAATTGTAAGTTTGGTTATCTAAATCAAAGATTTAAGACTTCATTTATGTTAATGATATATTTGATTTTAGTGTTTTAATTAGTAGTTCAATAGGTAGAAATGCTAATAATGCTAAGCAAATTAAAAGTTCACCACCTACAGCAAATCCATTTACAGCTAGAGAATAAATTATAGGGGACATTCCTGCCGGTGCATAAGAACCAAAAAATATTACTCCAGAAATAAAGTGACAGGCAAATCGTAGGAACATTCCTAATGTAGCACCTAAATATTTATTTTTAAAGCATCCTGCAATTCCAACTGCCATAAAAGGTAAAGGATAATCAAATAGGACCTGAATTGGACTAAGTATATATGGATCAACAATTAATTTAAATACTCCAAATAGAAAACCAGTAAATAATCCTATTGATGGACCATAAACAAAGGAAATTAACATTATAGGAATCATACTTCCTAAGGAAATGCTTCCACCACCATTTGGAAGTCGGTAAATTTTCAACATATCCAAAATAAAAGCAAGAGCAATAGCTAGTCCTATTCTAGCTATTAATTTTGAATTAAACTTTAATGATTTAAATTTTATAAGAGCAATTAGTAAAATTGCACAACCTATTAAAGTGATGAGTGTAAGTGGATTATTAAAAAGTGTTTTGAAATTTTCTCCTAGTGTTGCTAGAAAATTTGACATAAAAAAATACCTCCTTATTTTGCGTAAGAGGGTACCGTAGCATGAGAATATAAAAAACTCTATTATGGCTTTCCTACGCTGGAATTGTCCAGATCAGGTTAAAAGGGTTGATGAAAATTCATCTCTCAGCCTTAGGGCACCCCTAGCAACTTAAATACAATTTAATTTTAGGTAGAAATTTACAAAAAGTCAACAGTTTTATTTATCATCTGGCAAGGTTTATAGTTTGTATTACAAGAGTTACTATATACATTAGATAAACTTATGTTACTTCCTATTGGCATAAGTGTTTCAAAAGAGGTTAAAGGCATTGTTATAATAGAATCATCTTCTAGTAAAATGAAAGCATCATTGCCAGTATAATCTAATATCATTCCTTTCATATTTAACACCGTCCTAAATAAGTTTATATTAGTTTACACATAAATAATAATAAAAATACATCCAAGAAAAATTCTTGGATGTATTTTTATAAATAAAGATCTTTATAAACAATTTGAAAGACTTTTAATGATTCTTCTATTTTATGTTTAAGTAATTTTTTTCTATTAGCAAATTCTATTTCACCTAGTGGGGTTAGAGAATAAAATTTTTGAAATTTCTTCTTAGGATCATCCCATTTACCAATAACTAATCCTTCTTTTTCTAGCTTTTTTAATAATGGGTATATTCCACCAGTACTAGGGGTCCATAGTCCATTAGTTCTTTCAGAAACCTTAGTAGAAATTTCATTACCGTTTGTTGGACCAGACTTTAATATATGAAGAACATATATAGGTAGCAATCCTTTTGTGAATACTTGCCCAACAGCCTCTTTTTCTTTTTGAACCTTTTTTAGTTCTGCAAGTTTAGCTTTATATTCATCATATAATCTCTTTTCTTCAGCCTTTAAATCTTCAAGATTATTAAAATCAAAATCACTCATAGACTATTTAACCATCTTTACAGAAAATCCTATTAATCCTGGACCACCATGAATACCAAGAGCAGGGCTTATTTCTGCAATTTTTATAGAGACTACATTTGTTAAATCTTTAAGTGAATTCATATATTTAATAGCTTCATCCTCACAACCTGCATGTAAAACGGCAACTTCGCATTTACCTTTAGCTAAATATTCTTTTAGTAACTCAGTCATTTTTGATAAAGATTGTTTTCTTCCTCTTACTTTTGCAACATTATAATAAACACCATCTTCATCTGTAGTTATTATAGGTTTAAGATTTAGTAATTCACCAACAGTTCCAGCAAGTCTACCAATTCTTCCACCTTTTTTTAAATATTCTAATGTATTAATAGTAAAGTAACCAATAACTCTTTTTCTTATCTCAGGTATTTCTTTAACTATCTCTTCAAAAGATTTACCTTCTTTTATAAGTTTAGCAACTTCTAAAACTATTTCTCCTTGAGGATAAGCTAGTATTTTTGAGTCGTAAACAAAAGAAGTAAGTTTTGGATGATCTTCTAAAGCTAATCTTATTGCATTAAAGCTTCCAGAAAGACCACTAGAAATTGAAATACAAATTACATGAGTATATCCTTCTTCTTCTAATTTATTTAAAGTTTCTTCAGTCTCTTGAGCACTTGGTAAAGAAGTTTTAGGAACTTCCTTTTCTAAGTTATCATATACTTCTTGAGGTGAAATATCTAATCTATCTCTATAATCACCGTTAGAATAAATTATTCTAAGTGGTAATAAATTTATGTTATTTTCTTTTAATGTATTTAAATCAAGATCACATGCGCTATCTGTTATTAAAGCAATTTTTTGCATAAAAAATCCTCCGAAAATCTAATTCTATAAATTTAGTATATCATATTAGACAATATTATCAATAGTGATAAAGAAAAATCATTATCACTATTGATAATGATTTTTTTATTTAAAAATTTGTTAAGAATTAAAGGAGTATAAAAGTTAAAGTAGAACTATATACTATATATTGTGTGTTAAGAATAAAATATACAATATATAGTGCAATTTTATAGGAGGCGATTATTTTGCTATATGTAGTGAAACGGGATGGAAGAGAGGTTAAATTTGATAGTAATAAAATTATTAATGCAATAAAAAGTGCAAGTGATGAAGTTGGAGAGCAATTAGGAGAAGAGCAAATATCAGAATGTATACAAAGGATTATTGAATATATTGAAGTTGCACAAAAAGAAAAGGTATCAGTAGAAGAAGTACAAAATTTAGTTGAAAAAGCTTTAATTGATAGTAACCATAAAAATATTCAAAGGGCATATTCTTCTTATAGGAGAGAAAGGACTAGAATTAGAGAGCTTAAGTCAGATTTAATGAAGGCAATTGAAAAAATAGGAATAGAAACTGATAGAGACAATGCCAATGTTGGAAATAATTTTAGTTCTAAGTTGTTAAGGATAGCGTCAGAGTCTAACAAGTGGCATAATCTTTATAATATGCCTAAATATTTAGCAAAGGCACATGAAGTAGGTGAAGTTTATTATCATGACCTTGATTCTTATAATTTAACTATCAATTGCCTCCATATACCTACAGGAGAAATATTAAAAAGAGGTTTTAATACTGGATACGGAACAATAAAACCACCTAAGCGTATAGAAACGGCAGCAGAATTATCTTGTATTTTATTGCAATCTACTCAAAATGATATGTTTGGCGGGCAATCTCATCCAGACTTTGATAATGATATGGCTGAATTTGTTGATCCAACAAGAAAAGAAATAAGAGAAGAATTAATTTCTTATGGAATTAAAGGTGAAAAACTAGAAAAATTAGTAGAAGAAAAATTAAAATCACGAATACATCAAGCTATGCAAGGAATTGTCTATAACTTAAATACTATGCACTCCCGTGCAGGATCACAAGTTCCTTTCTCTTCTATAAACTTAGGTATACCACATTCTAGAGATGCAGCTTTAGTATGCGAGATATTTTTAAAAGAATATGAAAAAGGATTAGGAAAAGGTGAACAACCAATATTTCCAAATATAATTTTTAGAGTGAAGAAGGGAGTAAATAGAGAAATAGAAGATCCTTATTATTATTTATATAAACTAGCTTGTGAAGTAGCATCAAAAAGAATGAATCCTACATTTATGAATATAGATGCAGATTTTAATAAGGAATATTACGATCAAGGATATATGCCAGCAACAATGGGATGCCGCACATATTTAATGAAAAATGTTAATGGAGAACCAGGATGTAAAGGAAGGGGGAATATAGCACCAATAACTATTAATCTCCCTCGGATAGGAATAGAAGCAAATAAGGATATAAATAAATTTTTTGAGATATTAGAAGATAGATTGGTATTAGCAAAAGAAGCATTACTTCATAGGTATGATGTTCTTAAAAACTTAAGGGTTAAAGATTTACCATTTGTAGCTGGACAGGGTCTTATGAAAGGTTCAGAAGGATTAGAATCTGAAGATTCAATTGAACCAATACTTAAACAAGGAACATGGGGAATTGGATTTATTGGTTTGGCAGAAACATTATATTCTTTATTGGGATGTCATCATGGAGAATCACAAGAAGCTAGAGAATTAGGATTAAGAATAGTTGGATTTATAAGAGAATATACAGATAGACTAGTAGAAGAAACTAAACTTAACTGGAGTTGTTATGCAACACCGGCAGAGGGGCTATCTGGAAAATTTATAAAACAGGATAAAAAGATATTTGGAATAATAAAGGGAGTAACAGATAAGGAGTATTATACAAATAGTTTTCATATTCCTGTAAATTACAATATATCAATAAAAGACAAGATTGATATAGAAGCACCATACCATAAGCTTTGTAATGCAGGGCATATTTCATATATAGAAGTAGATGATTCACCTTCTCCAGAAAATATAATGGATATAATAAATTATGCATACAAACACACTAATATAAGCTATATAGGTGTAAATTTTCATATTAGGTATTGTAAAGATTGTGGTGAAACATTATTAAGTAATGAAAGTAAATGTCCTAAGTGTAATAGTAGAGATATACAGGGAATTTCAAGAGTAACTGGATATTTAAGTCTTGATGAAAGATTTGGACCAGGAAAGTATGAAGAGAGAATTGATAGAAAATCTCATACTGGAAGTTACAAAAATAATTATGAAATATTATAAAAATTTTCAAAACCTTCATATAAGTTATAGTGATATAGCATATATGAAGGTTTATTATATAAAATGAAGGAATAGTAAAAATAGTTGCAGAATTTAAAAGTATAATCAGTAGAAGAGCGATTATATTCTTTTAAAATGAATTGAAAAATATAAAACTTGCAATTATTAGAAAAAAATACTAGCTTTTTATTGAGAAATTTTTACAAATATGGTATCATGATAAAAAAGGTATATATAAAATGAAGAGGTATAAACTTACCTCTATTTTTTATAAATCAAATTATAAAAATATTTTAAAAAGATATACCAAAATAAAGGGGGCAAAAAAATGGCTATTACAAATGTCCATGGAGACAAAAAAATCTATATAGTCGATACCACTCTTAGAGATGGGGAGCAAACTGCAGGAGTTGTTTTTGCAAATGAGGAAAAAGTAATTATTGCAGATATGTTAAGTGATCTTGGGGTTGACCAACTAGAAGTAGGAATTCCTACTATGGGTGGAGATGAAAAAGAAGCAATTAAGCGAATTGTAAAAAGAAATAATGGTAAAAAGAGTATAATGGCTTGGAATAGAGCTGTTATTAGTGATATTGAAGAATCTATAGATTGCGGAGTTGATGCAGTAGCAATTTCAGTATCAGTATCTGATATTCATATTAAACATAAACTTAGGACATCAAGAGAATGGGTATTGGAAAATATGATTAAATCAGTTGAGTTTGCAAAGAAAAATGGTTTATATGTATCAGTAAATGGTGAAGATGCTTCAAGAGCTGATAATGAATTCTTAGTGGAATTTATTAATGAGGCTAAGAAAGCAGGAGCTAATAGATTTAGGTATTGTGATACAGTTGGAATAATGGAGCCATTTTCTATAAGAAAAAATATTGAAGAATTATATAAAAAGACAGGCTTTGATATAGAAATGCATACTCATAATGATTTTGGAATGGCTACAGCAAATGCTATTGCAGGAATATTAGGTGGAGCAAGTCATGTTGGTTTAACTGTAAATGGGCTTGGAGAAAGAGCAGGAAATGCAGCATTGGAAGAAGTATTAATGGCTCTTATGTATGTTTATGGTTATAAGGCTGATGTAGATACAAAGATGTTTAGAGAAGTTTCAGAGTATGTTGCACAAGCATCTGGTAGGGAACTTCCTATTTGGAAAGCTATTGTTGGAGATAATATGTTTGCTCATGAATCAGGAATACATGCAGATGGAGCAATAAAGAATCCAAAAACATATGAGGCATTTGATCCAGATGTTGTTGGATTACAAAGACAAATTGTTATAGGAAAACATTCAGGTAAAGCGGGGATAATAAATAAGTTTAAGGAATACAATATTGAATTAAATGATGAAGAGGCAAAAGGAATACTAGAAATGGTAAGAGCTGCTTCTGTTAGATTAAAGAGAACATTATTTGATAAGGAATTAGTTAAGCTTTATAAAGAGTACAAGCGATTAAATAAAGAAAAGGATAAGGAGAATTAAAGATGATAAAGTTATTTTCAAATGGTGTTTACCTTATTAATAATAAGGACATAGTAGAAGATTGTAATGAAATTAATTTAATATTAAAAAATAAACTTGGCAACGATTATCCAAGCAAAGAGAATGCTAAAAAAAATACTATTGCTTATAATATTTTAAAAGAACATAATACATCAGAAGATATGGACAAACTAAAAATAAAATTTGATAAATTAGCATCTCATGATATTACTTTTGTGGGAATAATTCAAACAGCAAGGGCATCTGGGTTAGAAAAGTTCCCAGTACCATATGCTTTAACAAACTGTCATAATAGTTTATGTGCAGTTGGAGGAACAATAAATGAAGATGATCATATGTTTGGACTTTCATGTGCAAAAAAGTATGGTGGAATATATGTACCACCACATCAAGCAGTAATTCATCAATTTGCTAGGGAAATGTTAGCTGGTTGTGGAAAAATGATATTAGGTTCTGATAGTCATACTCGTTATGGTGCTTTAGGAACTATGGCAATTGGAGAAGGTGGTCCTGAGATAGTTAAACAGTTATTATGCAAAACTTATGATATTAATAGACCAGAGGTAGTAGGTGTGTATTTAATAGGTTCACCTCAAAAAGGAGTTGGGCCACAAGACGTTGCTTTAGCTATAATTGGAGCAGTTTTTGCAAATGGATATGTTAATAATAAAGTAATGGAATTTGTAGGTGACGGAGTTGATAACTTAAGTGCTGATTTTAGAATTGGCATTGATGTTATGACTACTGAAACAACATGTTTATCATCTATATGGAAAACTGATAATAAGATAAAAGAGTTTTATGATATTCATGGAAGAGTAGATGAATATAAGGAATTAAATCCAGGAAGTGTAGCATACTATGATGGAATGATTTATGTTGATTTAGCTAAAATTAAGCCAATGATAGCTATGCCATTCCATCCAAGTAATGTTTATAGTATAGAAGAATTAAATGCAAATCTAAATGATATATTAGCAGATGTTGAAAAGAAAGCTGGAGTTAGTTTAGATAATAAAGTTAGATTTACATTAAGAGATAAGATTCATAATGGTAAGCTTTATGTTGAGCAAGGTGTAATTGCAGGTTGTGCAGGTGGAGGATTTGAAAATATATGTGATGCAGCAGATATTTTAAGAGGTACTTCAATAGGTAGTGACGAGTTTTCATTAAGTGTTTATCCAGCTTCTCAGCCAGTATTTATGGAACTTGTTAAGAATGGTAGAATTGCAGATATTATGGCTACAGGTGCTACTGTGCGTACAGCATTCTGTGGACCTTGCTTTGGAGCAGGAGATGTTCCAGCAAATAATGGATTAAGTATACGTCATTCAACAAGAAACTTCCCTAATAGAGAAGGATCAAAGATAACTAACGGACAAATTGCATCAGTTGCATTAATGGATGCTAGGTCTATTGCGGCAACAGCTGCTAATAAGGGATATTTAATAGCTGCTACTGATATAGATGTTAATTTTACAAAACCAAAATATTATTTTGATAAATCTATATATGAGAATCGTGTTTATGATGGTGTAGGAAAAGCAGATCCATCAGTAGAAATTAAATTTGGTCCTAATATAGTAGATTGGCCTAAAATGTCAGCTTTAACTGATAATTTATTATTAAAGGTAGTTTCTGTGATTCATGATCCAGTTACTACAACTGATGAACTTATTCCATCAGGTGAAACTTCATCATATCGTTCTAATCCATTAGGTTTAGCTGAATTTACTTTATCACGTAAAGATCCAGCATATGTTGGAAGAGCTAAGGAGATTCAAAAAGCTGAAAAAGCAAGAATAGCAAATGAATCACCAATTGATGCTGTTAATGAATTAGGTCCTATATTTACTTCAATTAAAGAAGTATTTACTAATGTTAATAATAAGAATACAGGAATAGGAAGTACTATTTATGCTGTTAAACCAGGTGATGGATCAGCACGTGAACAAGCTGCATCATGTCAAAAAGTATTAGGTGGATGGGCTAATATAGCTAAAGAGTATGCTACAAAAAGATATCGTTCTAATTTAATAAATTGGGGTATGCTTCCATTTGTTTTTAAGGAAGAGATATGTTTTGATAATGGAGACTATTTGTTTGTACCTAATATAATAGAGGCAATTAAGGAAAGGAAGACTTCTATAAAGGCATATGTAGTTAATAAATCAATGAAAGAATTTGAATTAGAATTAGGCGAACTTACAGATGATGAAAGAGAAATTATATTAAAAGGATGCTTAATTAATTATTATAAAGCATAAAATTATGATGCTTTTGGAGGTTTATTAAAAATGAATAAAACTGTGAGGTTAGCAGGAATAGCTTATGAAAGTTTAGTAAATGGACCTGGAATGAGAAGAGTATTTTTTGCACAAGGATGTAAACATAAATGTGAAGGTTGCTTTAATCCAGAAACACATAGTTTTGATGATGGAGAAATTATGGATATGGATAAGTTAATAAAAGATGTTTTAGATAATCCTATGTTAAAGGGAGTAACTTTCAGTGGAGGTGATCCAATAGAACAAGCTCACAGTTTTGCTTATATGGCAAAAGCATTTAAAAATTCTAATTTAAATATATGGTGCTATACAGGATATACATTTGAAGAACTTCTAGAAGCTATGAAGGTAGATACATCACTAAGAGATTTTTTAAATAATATAGATGTATTAGTTGATGGAAAATTTGAAATAAATAATAAAAAAGAAGGATTAAAGTATAAGGGTTCAAGTAATCAAAGAATAATTGATGTGAAAAAGAGCTTAGATACAGGAGATATAGTTATTATAGGATAAGTATTTTTTAGGGATATTAATTTATTTTTTATAGATTAATATCCTTTTTTCATATAAAGAATAAAAAAAGCGCTTGCGCGCTTTTTTAATAATGGGGGGATGGGAACCTGTGTATTACAGGTTTTATATTTACATTATAATTATGTACCTAATCGTAAGTTTTTATTCAAATAAATATAAAAATTAAAAATAATTTTAAATAAAAAAAGCCAACAAGTATAAACTTGCTAGCTTTTTGTTTAAATTTTAGAAATCAGATTGACCAGTAGTTCTTGGGAATGGTATAACGTCTCTGATATTTGACATACCAGTAATGTACATTATTAATCTTTCAAATCCAAGTCCAAATCCAGCGTGCTTAGTTTCTCCGTATTTTCTAAGTTCTAAATACCACCAGTAATCTTCTTCATTAAGACCTAATTCAGCCATTCTAGCTTTTAAAACATCAAGTCTTTCTTCTCTTTGGCTACCACCGATAATTTCACCAATTCCAGGAACTAAACAGTCAGTAGCTGCAACAGTTTTTCCATCATCATTAAGTCTCATGTAGAATGCTTTAATGTCTTTTGGATAATCTGTAACGAATACTGGTTTCTTGAATATTTCTTCAGTTAAATATCTTTCATGTTCAGTTTGAAGATCAACTCCCCATTCAACTGGATATTCGAATGTCTTACCACAGTTCTTTAACATTTCAATTGCTTCAGTGTAAGTAACTTTTCCAAAATCAGAAGTTACGATATGATTTAATTTATCTAATAGACCTTTTTCAACGAATTGGTTGAAGAATGCCATTTCTTCTGGACACTCATCCATAACATATTTAATTACGTATTTTAACATTGCTTCTGCTAATTCCATATCGTCTTGTAAATCAGCAAATGCTATTTCAGGTTCAACCATCCAGAATTCAGCAGCATGTCTAGCTGTGTTTGAGTTTTCAGCTCTGAAAGTTGGACCAAAAGTATAAACATTTCTAAATGCTAAAGCAAATGTTTCTGCATTTAATTGTCCAGAAACTGTAAGGTTAGTCTCTTTACCAAAGAAATCTTCTTTGTAATCAACATTTCCATCTTCAGTTCTTGGAACGTTATCGAAGTCTAAAGTAGTAACTTTAAACATTTCACCTGCACCTTCACAGTCACTTCCAGTTAAGATTGGTGTATTTGTATATACAAAGCCTTGGTCTTGGAAGAACTTGTGAATAGCATAAGCAGCAACAGAACGAACTCTAAATACTGCTGAGAAAGCGTTACTTCTTGGTCTTAAGTGAGCAATTGTTCTTAAGTATTCGAATGTATGTCTTTTCTTTTGTAGTGGATAATCAGAATCAGACATTCCTTCGATAATAACTTCTTTTGCTTGAATTTCAAATGGTTGTTTAGCTTCTGGTGTTGCAACTAAAGTACCAACAACTTTTATTGATGAGCTAATTGGTAATTTAGCAATATCCTTAAAGTTTTCTAATTTGTTATCAAAAACAACTTGGATATTCTTAAAGAAAGAACCATCATTTACTTCAATAAATCCAAATGCATTAGAAGCTCTTAAAGTTCTTATCCATCCAGAAATTGTGATTTCTTTAGATAAGTATTCATCAGTGTTTCTATAAAGTGATTTTACTAAAACTACGTTTTTCATAATAACCTCCTGTTAAAAAATATTTTTATTATTTCAAATTTAAATAAAAAGCAATAAAAAATCCCTTCATCCCATATAAATGGGACGAAAGGAATTACTTACGTGGTACCACCCAAATTGCCTAAAAAGGCCACTTAGTAAATTAATAACGACATTTAGCCGTCTAAGCCTAATTAAGTGAGACTCCAAATTTAAAGTTGGTTAGTCGAACTTACATCTTGACCATAGGAAAAGATGAATCCTTTTTCACTTGTTCAGTTAGAAACTCAGAGATGTTCTTCACAGTTGATTTCGTATAAGGCTTACACCATCCCTTACTCGCTAAAACTACCTTCAAAAGTTACTCTTCTCATCATAGTCAGTAAAATTTTGTGATTTTATTAATACGATTTTACAACACTTTGCTAACATTTGCAACTCAATTTCATAATATATATTTAAAGAATGTTTTTTGGAGGAAATAATGACTAAAAAAGATTTTTTGCAACAAAAATATTGTGAAATTAATCAATTGAAAAATTTGCTGCAAACATATCCAAAGGAGTATTGTGAAACAATAATTAAGGTAATGGAAAAGGTTTTTGATGAAATAGCAGAATACTTAGATGCGGAAAAGAATAAGATTAAGACTACAGTAAAAAAAGTACAGCATCAAAGAGTATTCACAGTAAGTGAATTAGCTAAATACAATGGAAAAAATGGTACAAAATCATATATTTCAGTTGGAGGAATAGTGTATGATGTGACTGGTGTGTCAAAATGGAGTGGTGGGAATCATTATGGAGTAACAGCTGGAAAAGTACTTGATAAAGAATTTGCACAATGTCATGGTAATAAGTTATCTATAATGGAATATGCTCCAGCCGTAGGAGTTTTAGATACAAATAATAAACGAGGCGAGCATAATAGTGATGATAAAGATTCGAATATTGATTCTAATAGTAGGGAAGAATTAAGATATTATAGGTTAGAAGATATATGTAAGTTCGATGGAAAAGACGGGACTCTAGCTTATGTAGTTATTAATGGAACTGTATATGATGTTACATCTATGAGACATTGGATTAATGGAAATCATTATGGATTAAGTGCAGGAAGAGATTTAACAGAATATTTTGAAACATGTCATAAAGATGAAAAAGATATATTGAAAAAACTACGAATTGTTGGAACAATAATCGAATAATATTGCGCACAACATGGAAGCGAAAAAATGAAATATTTATTTTCCGGTAATGGTGAAATTTTCACCTAGAATTTATATAATTGATTCCGTAAAGTTTGCTAAAGTT
>UQQU01000025.1 GCA_900543325.1 uncultured Clostridium sp.
TTAGCGGCTTTTACAACTTTAGCAAGTTCAATGGAACAAAGATATAAATTCTAAGTGAAAATTTCACAGTTCCCGGAAAATAAATATTTCATTTTTTGCTTCCATGTAATGCGCAATATTTTTCTATTTTTCTATGTAGTTAATTACATGTTTTATAATCATATTAATGCTTCCATCACCATTACGTTGAATTTCAAATTTACTATTATCATGGTAAGCCTCTTCATTAATATATAAATCTATATCTTTATCAATCTTAAGTCTAACTCTCTTAAGCTTTTTTTCAACCCAAGCCTTATCAACTGCAACTTCTTCTTCTAATCCATTTCCTTTCATAAAAACTTCAAAATCTTGCCTTTTTGTTGGATCTTCTTTAAATAACTCATTAGAAATTTCTTGGATATTAATTGAATCTTCTTCTTTTAATTTACTCTTAACAGTTGTTCTAATTAATTCTGCTTTTTCTGCATTTTCTGTAATATTGCTTCTAGTCCAAGTTTCTGCAGCCTTTAAGAAAGTCTTTGTCATATCTCTTTTATTAGCAACAATGCTACAACCTAAAAAGCTATTCATAAAATAATTAGCTCCATATTCATCATCTTCATTAGATTTCTTTTGCTTATCAATGACATATAAATCAAATACTTGCTCTTCTCTAATTGGTTTTATAAATGCTGCCTTTTGAATTCTTTGGCTGCTACCTGGTAAACCTGCTGCTTGTGGAACTATTCCTATACCTATTTTATTATCAAGATATTCTACAGAGTGAGTAAAGTTTTTAACATAATCCATTTTAAGTATTCCTATCATTGGTCCAACATCTGTAATTAAAGATACTACTATTAAATCACAAGCCGGAATATTAACATTCCCTTTCATAATAGAAAAAAGTTGTCTTGATAGCTCCTTAGATAATCCTAGAAAATCACTATCTACTCCATTTAAATAATCTTGTACTATCTCCTTTACAATATTTCTTTCCGAATTAAAAATTGCTGTTTTTAGTTCCTCATCCTTTAGACATTTTTCAATATGCTTATGTAAAAACTTATAAATATCTTCACTTAACTCTAATGTGTATTCATTTAAAATTGGCTCTGTTGAGTTACTATCAAGAATATGTATTACTGCTTCCTGAATATTTATATCATTTATGTATTCCAAAGTATCACCTCTATATGTATTATACTAACGTTATTAATATTTTCTACCGAAACATTATATCACTTATTAAATTACTTATTTAATAACTTTTTACTATACTCTAAACTATATCTTTTAAATAAATTTACAGATGGAGTAAGATATCTATTTTTTAAAGTTGCCAAGTAAATAAATCTTTCATGCTTAGGATTTCTTATTGGTAATACTTTAACATTATAATATTTTAAAGATGATATTCTTGGAACAACTGCAATTCCATAATTTATTTCAACTAATCCTGCAACAGCATTATCCTCTTCTACCTCACATATAGTATTTGGAACAATATTTACTGTCTTAAACAAATCCCCTATAATTGATCTAATTCCACTCTTTTCACTAAAACCTATAAATGGATAGTTATCTACTTCTGTTAAATCTACAGATTCATTCTTTGCTAAAGGATGCTCATTTGATACAATAAGTACTAACTCCTCATTAGCAATTGGAATAAAGTCTATATCTGGTTCATTTTCTACCATTGAGCAAAATACCATATCAAATTTCTCTTGCTTTAATCCCTCAATAAGCGACTTTGTAGTTCCTTGACCAAATAAAAATTTTATATCCTTATTTTTCTCAATATCGGTAAACTCCTTAATAAGATGTGGTATAAATCTTGGCCCTAATGTATAAATATATCCTAGCTCTATAGTTCCTGTAGACACATTAGTTAATTCTCTAATCTTTTTTTCTCCCTTTTCTAGCTCACTTAATGCTCTATCTACATATTCAAAATATATCTTCCCGTATTTAGTTAATTTAATATTTCTTCCTTGCTTCTCAAATAAATAAGTTCCTAGATCTTTCTCTAAGGTTGACATAGCATGGCTTAAACTTGGCTGTGTTATTGATAACTCTTCCGCAGCCTGTGTATAATGCTCTAATTTTGCTAAAACTCTAAAATAACTTAAATGATTTAAATTCATATATAACATCCTTTCTATTTATTAAATGTAATAATTAACTTTTATAGAAAACCATTACTTTGTTATAAATTGAACTTACTATTTTTCCATTGTTTTTTAATATTCTCAAACATTATAGCATATCTATAGATATTTTCTATAGATAAACACAATAATATGTATTAGAATAATCAAAAATAATATATTAAAATTTATTTCGTAAGTTAAACAAGAACTTTATACATAATTACGTTAATTTTTTATCAAAAGGAGTATTAAAAATGCAAAATGCACTTACAAAAAATAAGTACATGCCAACGGCATTAGCTATGTATATTAACTACTTTATACATGGTATGGGAGCTATCATATTAGCTCAAAATATTGATTTCTTAATGGAACAATTTAATACTAATAACGCTGGTGTATCTTATGTTATCTCAGCACTTGGATTAGGTAGATTAATTGTATTATTTGTATCAGGTATATTATCTGATAAATATGGTAGAAAGCCTTTCATACTTTTAGGTATGATAACTTATGTATTATTTATGGGTGGTATATTAATTAGTACTAACGTTACTATGGCATTCTTCTTTGCTTTATTAGCTGGTATGGCTAACTCATTTATGGATGCTGGTACTTATCCTGCATTAACTGAATGTTTCCCTAAAGCATCAGGAAGTGCTAACGTTGCAATTAAAGCATTTATTTCAGCTGGTCAATTCATATTACCATGGATAATAAGCTTCTTAATTGCTAACAACCTTTACTACGGATGGTCATTCATATTCTGTATTGCCGTATTTGTAATCAATGGATTATTTATATTTAAACTTAAATTCCCAGAATTTAAGCCAGTTGAAAAAACTGAAGCTACTACTGAAGAAAAAGTTGAATCTAATGTTAAAGCTAACTTCTGGATTGAAGGTATTTGCTTAATCTTAATTGGATTTACTGCTACTGCAACATTCCAAGTAATTGCAAACTGGTTACCATCATTTGCAAGAGAAGTTGCTGGTGTTGAACAAACAGTTTCTCTTAAACTTATAAGTATTTACAGTACTGGTTCAATCGTATCTGTATTTGTTACTTCAATATTAGTTGCTAAATGGATTAAACAAGTTAGATTTACTTTTGTTTACCCTCTAATATCTTTAGTAATGTTAATAGTACTTTGGATGTTCCCAAGCACTATAACTTGTGTAGTTGCTGCATTTGTAATTGGATTCTCTGCTGCTGGTGGAGTTCTACAATTAGCTTTAACTTCAATGTCAGAATTATTCCCAGCAAACAAGGGTAAAATTACTGGTATAGTATTTACAGCTTCAAGTATTGCTTCTACTGTAGTACCAAGTATCACTGGTATACTAGCAGATATCAACTTAAGTCACGTAATATTATTTGATATGGGAATAACTGCTTTAGGTGTTGTATTAGCACTTATCGTTAATATCAGATATAACATAGTTAAAAAAGATGAATTAAAAGCTGATAAAGCTGCTTAATATATTTAAGGAGATTGTACAAAAAGTGTATAATCTCCTTTTTATTTAAACCTATCTCAATTTCAAACTCTTAAAGAAGCAGTACCACCTTTCCCTATAACTTGATTGCTTATGCTATAATCTTCTGCCAGCCACATAATACTGCATCTTTTGCTACTACAGTAAGCTCCTCTAATGTCATTTTTGAATTAGAATTTAACCAATCTGTATAAATACTTATAATTCCTGAAGCTATAAATTCTGCATAAATCTTAAATATATCTATAGACATATTAGATTTTTCATAAAAAGATTCTATTATAGAATTCTTTAATATATTCTTACAGTCTTTTAATAGAAATACATAAGTTGTTTGATTTGCAATCTTTCTATATACCTCTATATTTTCTAACATTATATTATTTAATCCACATAAAAACTTCTCTATATCAATAAATTCATCTGTTTTAATAATATCTGAAACTTTATCTGTTAATTCACTTTCAAATTCATTTAAAATATCTGCCATAGAATTATAATGCAAATAAAAAGTCTTACGATCAATCTCCGCTAAATTTGCAATTTCACTAACTGTTATAGATGTAAAATCTTTTTTTAATATTAATTCATTAAAGACGCGTCTTATACTTTCCTTAGTCTTTTTTACTATTCTATCTATTTTATTCATATATCTTCTCCTTTTTAATCTACATATGATTTTAATTTAAGAAGTACATTATATGATAAACCATTTATTCTCTTTTTATCCAACAAATTATTTATTAGAGGATTTTTTATATTCCTTTAACCCTATACCCCAAACTTTAAATTACTTTTATGTATTGTAGCATTTACCTTTTTCATAGGATGTATGAAATATATCTATAGCTTTATGCTAGTTATAAAAATAAAATTGCCTAGCACAACTAAAAATAGTGCTAGGCAATTTATAAAATTAAGTGTTTTTTAATTCTCTTACATTCCATTTAATAAATAACATAAGACCTATATTAAGTATAGCTGATAATAATAATATAATTCCTATTGGTATTCCCATATCTATAACTTGTCCGAATAATAATTGCCCCGGTGCAACACTTATAGTTGCTACTGCTGTTGAAAATGCTGATACACGTCCAAGCATTTCTCCTGGCACTTGCTTTTGTATGAATGTTAAAGTTAATACATTTGATAATGATAAAGATAACATTATTGCAAGTCCTCCAAGCGCAAATATTCCTGCTAAGGCATAATTATTTAACTTTATAAATCCTAAAGTAGACATTACAATAACACCTACTATCATTGGGAAATATGTATAATGTACCTTTTTCATAGAAAACATATTTGGTTTCACACTAATCCAAAATCCACCTAATATCATTCCTAAAACACAAATCCCCTCAACTATTCCATATATTTCTGAAGAAAGTCCTAAAAATACATTTATAAAATATGGTGCAACTATTGATAATATTGGTACTAAGAAAATATTACATAAAGCATATGATGCTATAATTCCAAGTACAATTTTCTTTTCATTTTTTAAATAAACAAAGCTTTCTTTCATATCTGCAAAAGACTTTTTAACAAAATCCATAGATAATATTTTTTCATTATCTTTATTAACTGCTATTTCCTTCTCACTAATAACCTTATCTTTTACCACATCTGGAATATCTAAAAACATTTCCATTATTGCAGAAATTAAAAAACTTACTGCATTTATTATTACAATTATCTTTATTCCTAAGAATCCATAAAGAAGCCCTGCTAGTATTGGTCCAACAAAATTAACTATTGAACCAACTTGATTTATTATCCCATTTGCTGAAGTAAGTTTATCCTCTTCTACTATTTGTGGTATTGAAGATGTTACTGCTGGTCCATATAAAGTAGCACATATTGATAACATAAACATAACAGTTCCAACTATTAAGGCACTATCATTTCCTTTAAGTAATATGAAGGCATAACCTCCAATTAATATAGAACAGAATAAATCTAAATATACCATTATCTTTTTTCTATTTATATTATCAGATAATCTACCTGCAATTGGTGCGAATAAAATATATGGTATTGTTGATATTGCTAATATATTAGCAAAGGTAGCTGTACTACCTGTAAATTCTAATAAATATAGTGACATACTAAATCTTTGAATTGCATTTCCAAAAAGAGAAATAATTTGCCCTATAACTATTATTATAAAGTTTTTATTTTTCATCTGTCCCCCTAAATAGATCATATTCCATACATATTGGATACTGTCCATCTTCACTTACTGTAAGATTGGCATCTATTCCATATATAGTTTTTAAATTTTCTTTATTAATTACATCTAATGGTCTTCCTTGACAAATAATCTTTCCCTTTTTAAGACCAATAATATTATCTGCAAATCTACAAGCATTATTAAGCTCATGAAGAACTATAACTACTGTAATATTCTTTTCTTTATTAAGCTTTTGAAGCACTTCTAATACTTCTAGTTGATAAGACATATCTAAATAAGTTGTAGGTTCATCAAGCATTATTATTTCAGTTTCTTGAGCTAGTGTCATTGCAATCCAAGCTCTTTGTCTTTGCCCACCAGATAAATTTTCAACTCCTCTATCAGCAAATTCACTAAGACCTGTTTCTTCTATTGCCCAATCAATAACCTTCTTATCATGACTAGTAAGGCCTCCAATCATTTTTTGATGAGGAAATCTACCAAATGCAACAAGTTCCCTTACTGTAAGCCCATCTGGACAAACTGGTCCTTGTGGCAAGAATGCAACTTCTTTCGCTATATTCTTTTCTTTCACCTTTTTTATATTTTTATTATTAATGAAGATATCACCACTTTTAGGCTTATTAATTCTAGCTATAGTTTTAAGTAAAGTTGATTTACCACATCCATTAGCACCAATTATTATGCTTATTTTTCCCTTTGGTATAGATAAACTCATATCTTCAATTATCGTATTGTTTTCATATGCTACCCTTAAGTTCTTTACACTAATAGCTTCCATGATTATTTCTCCTTCATCATTAAATAAATAAAATATGGTACTCCAAATATTGATACTGTTATTCCTACTGGAATTTCAATTGGAGAGAATAAGTTTCTTGAAACTGCATCTGCAAGAATAACTATAATAATACTTATCATTGCTGAAACTGTAATAACCTTCTTATGATAAGGTCCAACTAACTTTCTTGCAATATGAGGAGATATAAGTCCTAAGAATCCTATATTACCTGCAAAAGCTGTTGCTGTTCCAGCTAAAATAACTGCAAAAGTTAAGAACTTTTTTCTTTCCTTTTCTAAATTTAAACCTAATGATATTGCTAATTCATCTGAAAGGTTTAAAACATCTAACTTTTTATGATTTAGTAACACTATTACAAACATTAAAGCTACTATTGGAATTATTACCTTTGCATATCCCCATCCAGACCCCCAAAGGCTTCCTGATGTCCAAACTAATATTCTATTATAGTCTCCAACACCACCTCTAAAAGTAAAGAATGTTATAAATGCATTAAGTCCTGCATTTAGTCCAATCCCTATTAATAAAAGTCTTTTTGGCTTTATTCCTTTCCTACTAGACATCATATATATTATAAATGCCGTAACTGCAGCTCCTATTATAGCCATAAAAGGTAGTACAAATATTGATAATTGTCCAAGTTCACTATAATATGCTCCAGTTGAATATGTAATGAATAATACTGCTGCAACTGCTGCTCCAGCATTTATACCTATTATTCCTGTATCTGCTAAATCATTTTTTGTTATAGTTTGAAGAATTGCTCCTGCTGTTGATAATGCAATTGCCACAAATATACCAACTAAAAGTCTTGGAAGTCTAATAGTTAATATTGCTGTATTTTGAAGTTTTGTTCCATTTCCTAAAAGAGTATTAATAACCTCTCCAGGTGAAATCTTATATGTACCCCAACATAGTGTAACCATAAAAGAGACTACTAATAAAATAAGCAAAACCGATATAACTAATTTAAACTTTTTCTTATTCATTATCCTCTCTCCTTTCTAGCCACTGATATAAAGAATGGTATTCCTATTAATGCTGTAAAAACTCCAATTGGTGTTTCATAAGGATTAAATATCATTCTTGCTGCAACATCTGCAAATGTTAAAAGAACTGCTCCAAGTAAAAATGAACATGGAATATTTCTTCTATAATCTTCACCTAATAACTTTCTAACTATTTGAGGAACTATAAGCCCCACAAAAGCTATATTTTTACCAACTGCAACAGCTGCTGCACACATTGGTATCATAACCATAAGAGTAATAAATCTTATTTTTTCTGGATTTTCTCCAAGTCCAATTGCAACATCATCACCTAAATTTAATATATTTATCTTTGGTGATAAGAATATGGCTATAATAAGCCCTACAATTCCAACTATAAAAATTAATTTAAAATCTGCCCAACTTGCATTTCTAAAACCTCCAGATACCCAAAATCCTATCATTTGAGATTGATTTGATAAAAGACCAATTACTGTAGTTAAAGAAATAAAAAATGTACTCATAGCTGTTCCTGCTAAAAGTATCTTTGCAATTGAGTTATTATTTGCTTTTTTTGATATAAATCCTAAAACTATTATTCCAGTTATTAATGCGCCTATAAAAGATGCTATCATTACATTTTGAGTAGTTATTCCTATTCCTGCTGCATAAAAAATAGCTATTACTAAAGTTGCTCCTTGACTTATACCTAATATAGAAGGTTCAGCTATTGGATTTCTAGTAACACCTTGAATCATTGCGCCTGTTACTCCTAATACTCCACCTGTAAATAATACAGCAAGAGCTCTTGGAATACGTACATCCCTAACTAACATAAGCTCTAAAGTTTCACTATAGTTAAAGATACTATCCCAAATATCCGAAAACGTAATATGGACTGACCCTAACCTAATGGCTAAAGTCAATCCTCCTATTAAGAGTAACAAACTACAAATTACAAATATTATTGTACGTTTATTACTTTGTTTCATTTAACATGTCACCTATTTCATCTACTAATATTTCTCTTCCAATTGGGCTATATCCTTGGTTAAAGTATGGTGATGATTCTAATATTACTACATTACCATCTTTAACTGCAGGTAAGTTGTTCCAAATGCTATTTGCTTCTAATTGAGCTAAGTCTTCATCTGTTGCTATTGCAAATATGTAATCAGCTTTAATTGCTGCTAATCCTTCATAAGTTACAACTGGTAGACTAATGTCAGTTTGTTCTGGCATTCCTTCTGGCTTAGCTAATCCCATATCGTTATATAATACATCACCAAATCCTGCACCATCAAAAACAAAGAATTGTCCACCACTTGCTAAGAATGAAAGATATGTTGTATCTCCACCATATTCAGCTTTGATTTTATCTCCAGCTTCTTTTGCCTTAGCTTCATAATTAGCTATCCATTCATTAGCAACATCTTCTTTACCAAATACTTTTCCTAAAGTTCTAACGTCATCTTTCCAGTTTAAAGCTTCTAATTGAATCATAACTGTTGGAGCAATTTCACTTAATGCATCATACATTTTTTCTTGAACTGTTGATATAACTATTAAGTCTGGATTTAAGTTCATAACTGCTTCTACATCCATAGTATCTTGCATGCTATATCCTAATATTTCTGCTCCACTTAATGTATCTTCTAAGTATGAAGGGAATTTAGTGTAATCATAAGCATCACTATTTGCAGTCCCTACAACCTTATATCCTAAAATTGATAAAATATCACTATTTCCACTTAAGTCTACTATTCTTTGAGGATCTGCTGGTATTTCTACTTCTCCTCTTACATCTGTAACTGTTATAGTATTTTCAGTAGTTTTATCTTCATTTGTTGCATTATTACTTGCACATCCAACAAACATCATAGCTGTCATACAAGTTGCTACTATTGTTTTTAATACTCTCTTCTTCATTGTGTACCTCCATGTATTTTATAATTAACTTCTATTTCTCTCGTCGACTGTAAGTTGATTGTATATGAGAGTCATTCTCATTTCAACTGTTGCACCTAATTTGATAATTTTATCATCTTATTAAATAATTTTTAAAAATTACTACTTCAATTTAAATTAGTATTTCCATTCCTTTTATAAATAATTATTTCATTTAAATCAAAAACACATGTGCATTAATTATTTTTATGTTATATTATTTATTAATCTAATTTAATAAATATTGAGGTAGATTATGATTGCTAAAACAACAAAGGAATTTCAAAATGAAGTTTTAAATAATATGACTTTTACTCCTTTTAAAACAGAAAATTATACAATTTATAAAAATGAAAACAGACCTGAGCTTGGATATTTTATTAAATATAGTAGAGAAGGATATTATGACTTTGGAATTGGCGATTATACTATTCCTGCAGATTTCTCTATATCCTTTGAGCATCATGAACATCTAATTAGATTTGGTACTGTCTACACAGGAGAAACACAATTTGAAATTGAAGATAATCCCGTTTCTTCCTTTAGTCCCTCTTCTTTTTTTGTATCTGAAAAAGGAATAAAAGGAAAGCAAACTTGGAAGAAAGGTCAACATCTTCATGGTGCAGAAATAACAATTTATAAAAAGTACTTTGATGAAATAATAAAACCAAATTTTCCAAAAGCTATAGATTTTGATAATTTTATTGATAATTATACTTATAGATATTTACCACTTGAGATATCTTCTATAATTCAAAAACTAAGAAGTATGTGCGAAGTTGATAAAATAACTCCTATTTATTTAGAAAGTAAAATACTAGAGTGTATTGCATTACTTTATAATGAAATACACTCTTTTCCTGAAAATGTTTTTACTAATCAATTAAATTATGGAGAGATAAAAATAGGAAAAGATAGATATATTACATTAACTGCATCAGATGCACATGCAATACAAAAAGCCCATGATATATTAACGGAAGAAGCCTGTAATCCACCAACTATTAAAGCTTTAAGTAAAATGGTATTTTTAAATGAGCAAAAATTAAAGGCTGGATTTTCAGCAAAATATCATATGTCCATTAGTCAATATACTAATTCTATTAGAATGACACTAGCCGAAAATTTATTATCTACAACTGACTTAAGTATTGATGAGATAGCTAAACAACTTGGATATAATTATAGCGGCAATTTTGTTAAAATGTTTAAAAAGACACACGGCAAAACTCCCTTGGCCTTTAGAAAACTTAAAATTTAATCCTATAATAAAGTTCCTTCTTAAATATACTATCTAAGAAGGAACTCTTTTCACTTTTTATTTCTCTCCATTATAAATTCAATTGATTCAATAGCTTCATTAAAATCAGTTACTTCAATTGTCATTGAAGGATTATCACAATATTTATCTATTAAATTCAAAGTATTTATAACATCAATATTTCCATTATTAAATCCACAATGACTATCTTTTTTACCATCATTATTGCTTAAATGTAAATGTCCTATTCTATTGCCTAATAACTTAATTATCTCTTCTAATGATTGATTAGAATAACAATTAGCATGACCTATATCTAAACATATAGAAAGAATATTATTATTAACTTTATCAAAAAGTTCTTTTAAAACAGATAGATCCTTTTCATACATATTTTCAATATATATCTTTACACTTGCATCTTTATCACTTAAAAACTCATTCCAAAATTCTAAGGAATTATTTATATATGTTTCTTTGAAATATATATCTTCATAATAACATGAATGAAAAACTAATCTATCTGCTCCTAATTTTTTAGCTACAGAATATGCTTGATTATAACGGGTTAATGTAGCTTGCTTAATCATGCTATCAAAGCTTGCTGTATTTAAATCTAAAAATGGGCCATGTATAGATAAAGGTCTTCCCTTTATTAAATCTCCCATCCTTTCGCAATACTCCACTACTCCATTATCATCTTTATCTAAAGTATATCCTATTCCAAACTCAATTATTTCAAGTCCAATTTCATACTGATTCAATATCTCACTAACTCTATCATCAGAAAAAAGCTGTGATACATATATTTTCCCCATATTTATATACTCTCTCTTTAGTTTAATTTTTTATATTTGTTTTTCTGGTAAATATACCGTTATTCTTGTACCTATTTCTTTTCTACTTAAAACACTAAAATATCCATTATGATTATCAATAATCCATTTAGCTATGGATAATCCAAGACCTGTACCTCCATTTTTCCTAACTCTTGCTGTATCAGCTCTAAAGAAGCGTTCAAATATATGAGGTATATCCTTCATATCCATTCCTATTCCATTATCCTGTACAGAAAAATAAGGTTCACCTTTATCATTTCTGCCTATTTTAAGTATTATATTTTCTCCATCTTCTGTATATTTAGATGCATTTTCAACTAATATTCTAGCAGTTTGCTTAAGAAGTCCCACATCTCCATAAACATTAACATCTTCTAGATTAATATAACTATATAGATGTCTATCATCTATCATCTTAGACTCTTCTACAACTTCCCTAATCATATTACTAAGTGAAAATTCTTCAATAGTAAGTTGTGTTTTACCATTAATACCTCTTGCTAAGAATAATAATTGCTCAACTAAATTTTTCATATTTTCTGATTCAGATTTTATAGCTGTAATAGATTCATCTAATACACTTTCATCACTTTTTCCCCATCTATCAAGCATATTGGCATACCCCTGAATTACTGAAATAGGAGTTCTAAGTTCATGTGAAGCATCTGATACAAATCTTGCTTGCTGTCTATAAGAATCCCTCATTCTATCTAACAATTTGTTAATAGCATCTTCTAATCCTTTAAACTCACTATCTCCAATATGAATTCTTTCATCAGAAGCAACTGGGCTAATTTTTGATATAGCATCTTCTATACTATGAAATTTTTCTTCATCAAATACCATGTTACTAAGTCTCTCTGCTGTTTCTGCTATTTCATTAAGAGGTTTTAATACTTTTCTAACTCTTGCTGTTCCAAATATTATTTCTTCTAATAAAAATATTCCCTCTGCCATTCCAAATATTATTATTACTTTTCTTATATTATATAAAAAATAACTGGCTTCTTTAACCATAGTTTTTCCATCATCCCATGTTACCGTATAAGTCGCTGTTTCTATAGGATAAAAATTAATTGCTCTTTCAGCATTATTTACTAGTTCTCCATAAAAGCTCTTTTCAGATTCAATACACCATAGTCCTATTAAAATTGCCATTAAAATTGCATCAATTATAAGAAATTTAAAAAATAAATCTCTTACTTTTATGGCATTAAGTTTTATTGCAATAGATGTAACATTTTTGGTTTTTCTTCTCTTATTCATCTTTTATTACGTATCCTACACCACGAACTGTAGTAATTATCTTAATATTAAATCTATCATCAATTTTTGTTCTTAAGTATCTTATATAAACATCTATTACATTTGTTTCTCCAACATAGTCATAGCCACATACCTTTTCCATAAGTACATCTCTAGTTAATACTATATTTTTATTTTCTATTAATATTTTTAAAAGCATAAATTCTCTATTAGTTAATTCAATTTCATTATTATCATACATTACCTTATGCTTTAATCTATCTAAAGATAGTAAACCACGCCTTAATACATCTTCATCCTTTTTTACAGTGACTATTCTCTTTTTCAAAGCATTTCTTACTCTTGCAAGTAACTCTTCAATTGCAAAGGGCTTTGTTATATAATCATCTGCACCACCATCAAGTCCTGATACCTTATCCATAACAGCATCCCTTGCTGTTAACATTATTACTGGAATATCTGATGTTTTCCTAAGTCTTCTTAATACTTCAAGTCCATTAAGCTCTGGAAGCATAATGTCTAAAAGCACTAAGTCTATTTCACCCTTTTCAGCAATTTCAAGCCCATCTCTACCATTATTAACTTTTATTACTTTATACCCTTCATGAACTAATTCTAATTCTATAAATCTCGCTATTTTCTCTTCGTCTTCAACTATTAAAATTTTAATCATTATTTTCCTCCACCTTTCCCTTTAGATTTAATATTCTGCACCTCTTTTGATATTTTACTTAATATATCATTAACTTTATCTGTATTAATCTTTTTAGATTCTACAAAAAATTCTACATCTAAAAATAATCCAATAACGGCCACAGGTATTAGTAGCCAAAATCCAAATATTAAAAAAACAATAACTACTGTAAGTGGAAATTTTAAAAAGAAATTATTTTTGCCTTTTATTTCTATAAAAATATTGTTACAGATATCTATAGCCTTACATATAACCTCAAAAATCCCCTCAAAGGTACTATTAGATTTATAATTACTATCTTTTTTAACTTCTTCAAAGTTAGATTGTGTATTTTCTTCTTCATAGTTTTCATTATATTCATTAGTATAAAATATACTAACAGAAGGTCCCTTTATCTTTCCTTGTCTCTCCAAATCTAAAATAGCATCAAGTATATCCCAATTATTTATTTCTAATACCATTTTTGCATCTTCATATGTTATTCCTGTCTTTGTCCTTAATTTCTCTACAAGATTAAGCCTATCCACAACTGTTCCTCCAGCCTGTATTTAATAATAACTAATTTAAGTAAATCCTCATTTATTAAATTATACCATTTGACCAAATATTTCTAAAGATTTCATAAAAGAAATGGGCCTTGAATTATATTCAAAGCCTTTTTATCATAATATTCTACTTTCCTTCATAACCTTTTTTAAAATCTTTTTTTATAGTGTCTGCTGATTCTGATACCTTTTCAAAAATATCATTTACTCCATCATAATTCATATTAGGCCCTGCAACTGAATATTTATATCCACAGAATAAACCTATTATTAATAATACTACAGTTGGTGGCATAAAGAATAATACTAAAAGTATTGAGATTGTTAAAGATATTCTTATTGGTTTTTCATTATCCTTTTTAATTTCAAAATAAATTTTATTTCCCTTAGCTATAATCTTCCCTAAGCCTTTAAATATTCTTCCAATAATTTCTCCTATTCCACCATAGTTTTCATGATTTTTTTTAGTGTTATCATCTTTCTTTTGATACTCTTCTTTTACTTCAATAATAGTAGTAGTATCATTGTTTTCTACTTTTCCACTTCTCTCTAAATATATTATTGCATCTAAAAGATCCCAATTACACTTTTCTAATACTTCTTGTGCTTCTTCATAAGTTACATGAGCCTTTTTGATTAATTTTTTAATCATTTCATCTCTTTCCATTTATATAACCTCTCTAAATTTATTTTTCTCATTTACTATGGTTATATAATACTTTTAGTAAATTAATCTAAAATATAAGAAAGATTAAAATTAGATTAAAAATCCAAACTAATAATCTCATATTTCACTTATAGAAAACTGAGAGTTATATGTTAATAATAAAGCAAAAAAAATAGTTATTCTTTTTAATAGAATAACTTTTTAGACTTATATTATTTAGGGCATTTTTTAACTTTCCTTTGAGAAAATCCTTTTTTAATTTCAAAGCATCCAACTACAAATAAAAAAATACCAAAGGCTTTTTTTAATACTTCAGATGATAAATAATTTGCTAAAAAAGCACCTGCAATAGATCCCAATACTCCAAATAAAGCTATTGGTATTACTAACTTAAGTACAACATTTTTATTTTTAATATGAATTATAAGGGCAAAAATAGCCATTGGTATAGATGAAAGTAAATTAATACTTTGAGCAATTTTAGGATCAATATTTACGAACATAATTAAAGCCGGTATAAGAATAGTTCCCCCTCCCATTCCCATTCCACCAATTACTCCTGCAAAAAAACCTATTATTGTATATATCATTAAAACACCATCCTAAATGCAGCTATTATCATTATTATTCCAAAAATTATCCTTAAGAACTTTCCTGTAACTTTACTTAATAATTTAGCTCCAATAATTCCACCTATTATACTTCCTATTGCAACCTTCCATGTTAATTGAAAATCGTAAGTACCTTTAAAGATGTAAATAGATGAGCTTGCTGCAGTTAAAAATACAATTATAGCTAATGCTGTAGCATGAGATTTGTGCTCCTCTAATTTAATAATATCATTTAAAATTGGTACTAAAAGTGTTCCGCCACCTGAACCAAAAGATCCATTTATAAATCCTGTAAATAGTCCTATTAAAGAATTTTTTATATTAAAACTCCTTTTTTTACTTTCCATCTTATTCACCACCTAATTTTATTTTAACCAATTCATATTGTTTTAATTAGACGTAAATCCATGAAAATTATAACTTTTTAAAAGCTATAAAACATTAATAAGTGAAGAGTGAATAGGTAAGGGTGGAAAGTTATGGATGAAAACCTTAGGTTTTCTTTAAATATATATTTATATATTTTAAAAATTCGCTAGAGCGAATTTTTTCTTTAACTCTTCACTCTTCACTCTTAACTCTTCACTCTTCACTTTTACCTCAAAAAGAAAAGACCGCGCATTTCTGCAACAGCCATTGTTTGATAAAGTCTTACTTATTTCTAGTGATATAGTCTTCTAAAGCTTCCATAGCTAGAACATAGCCTTTTTCACCGAATCCACATATTTGTCCTATGCAAGCTGGAGCTGTTTTAGATTCTTTTCTGAATTCTTCTCTAGCATGTACATTTGAAATATGAACTTCTACTGTTGGAATTCCAGTGTTTCCTTTTATAGCATCATGTAAAGCTATGCTGTAGTGAGTATATGCACCTGGGTTTATGATAACACCATCAAACTTTTCAAAGTAAGCTCTTTGTAAGAAATCTATCATAGTTCCTTCACAGTTACTTTGAAGTAAAGTAACTTCGTGTCCTCTTTTTTCTCCCTCTTCTTTTATATATTCACATATTTCAGTGAAGCTCTTTGATCCATATATTCCCTTTTCTCTAACACCTATCATATTTATGTTTGGTCCGTTTATTACCATAAATTTCATTTCTTTTTCCTCCCATAATTTTAATATTTTCTATTAAACTTATTATAAAAGTAATATATAAAAAATATATTATATATATTAACACTTTTAAAGTTAGTTAGTAACATTTTCTATAATATTGTAACAAGTTCTGGATATAGCCTTACTATTCAAAATATAATAAAGAAATTTATAATAGTTAATGTTAAAAAGGAGTATCTAAACTTAATATAGATACCCCTTAATTTTATTTATTATCTTTCTTTAATTACAGCTTTTCTAATTAACAAAAATGCTATTGCCCATAAAACTACTGTCAATACTAAAAACGTTGTTACACAAGCAAAAACATTTACCGGATTAAATCCAAATATATAATCAAAAAACTCTTTTACTCTTATTGTTAATGCAGAATTTCTTATTGAAAAATTGCCACTAAACATTATAAACGCTACTGGAATAACTGATACTAATACTTTTACATATTTATTAGATCTATAATAAATCATATTAATTACTATTCCAACTACATAGGCTAGTAAACAGAAAGAAAATTGAAATAAAATTGTATTAAAAATAGTGCTTAAACTGTTGCTTTGTGTCCAAGCTCCATTATAAATATCTCCTATGATTCCAACTAAATTTCCATAAGCCATATCATAAAAAGTTGGATTATTAATAAAAATATTATTTATTCTATTAATTATAATATCTATAATGGACATAACTAAAGCTATTGGAATACTTGATATTAATAATCCTTTAATAAATATTTTTCTTGATATACCATTGCCTTTAGCAAAATAAAAGTTTGACTTAAAGGAGTTTAATCCACAAACAAATAAGAAAATTATAGTTGAAATTTCTATTCCTGACATTGTAGCATTTCCTACTGTATTAATTACCGTCATTGTTATTATTATAAAAATAAATATACAATAATATATAATTGCTGATTTCGTAATTCCTTCCATATTCATTTTGGCAACTTTTAAACTTTTCATCTTAAACCTCCTCCTTTTCAGTTAAATATATAAATAACTTTTGCAATTCAACCTTGGAAAACTTTAAATCTAAATCTTGTGCCAACTTTTTATCTTCTTTAGTTAAATTACCTATTATAGTAGCAGATTTGAAGGATGTTATTTCTTCAATATTAACTATATTTTTTGCAGTTATAAACTTATCTATATTTTCAGTTAATCCAGAAACTGTATATGCCTTATCTAATAATTCTTCAGCTTCATCACTACTAATAATCTTGCTATTATTAAAAATAATTACTTTTTCTATTAAATTTGAAACTTCTTCAATAATATGAGTAGATAAAATTATAGTTTTAGGATTTTCAATATAATTTTCCATTAACTCTTTATAAAATAACTCTCTATGATTTGCATCAAGTCCTAATACTGGCTCATCAAATATTAAAACTTCAGCATTTGAAGCAAGTGTAGTTATTATTTTGCATATTGAATTATATCCTGTAGAAAGATTTTTTATTTTAGTATTAATATTTAAACTAAATTTCTTTGCTAACTCTAAAGCATACCCATTATCAAAATTATTGTAAAACTCCTTAGTCCATTTAAATATATCCTTTACTTTAAAGTCTTGAGGATAAAGAGTTCTTTCTGTCATAAAATATATTTTTTCTAAAGCATTATCATTTTCATAAACATTTTCACCATTAACTGTGATTTCACCAGAATCTAATACTGCTCTATCAGTAATTAAATTTAATAAAGTTGTTTTTCCAGCCCCATTTCTTCCTAGTAATCCATAAATTTTATTTTCTTCAAATGTTATATTTATATCTTTTAAAACTTGTTTTTTGTTATAGCTTTTATTAACCTTTTTAACTTCTATTATAGCCATATTCTTACCCCTCTTTACTAATCATTTTTATAATATCTTCCGTTGATATATTTAACTTTTTTGCTTCATCTAAAAGTGTAACTATATAATTATTAAAAAAGCTTTCTTTCCTTTTATTCATTAACACCTCTTTACTTCCCTTTGAAACAAACATCCCAACACCTCTTTTTTTATATATAATTCCTTCATCAACTAAAATGTTAAATCCCTTTCCTACAGTAGCAGGATTAATTTTATACTTTACTGATATTTCTGTAGTTGATGGTATCATTTCATCCTCTTTGAATATTCCTTTTATAATATTGTCCTCTATTGCCTGAGCTATTTGAATATAAATAGGAATATCATTATTAAGCTCTATAATCATATTATATTTTTAACCTCCCTTCTCTTAGTTAGTTAATTGGTTAATTACTTATATAATTAACTATATGACTACCAAAGCATTTTGTCAATATTCTACTGTAACTTTTTTCTAAAAATTATAAAAACCTTTATATTAGATTTCTTTTTATTACTTATTGCTATATTTTTTATTGTATAATATAAATATTGTTATTTTTAAATTAAAAGGAGTACTATTAATGAAAGAATTAGAAACTAGAGTAATGGATATTGATGTTGATGACATTAGAAAGAAGATGAAATCTTTAGGTGCAATTAAAGTTAAATCTGAAGATCAAGTTAATGAAATATATGATTTTGAAGATGGTAGACTTTTAGAAGCTAAAGGATATGCAAGAGTTAGAACTACAATTGATAGGCTTACTGGAAAAGAAACTGTATTTATGACTACAAAGAAAATGTTAAGTCAAGGTACATTTAAAGTTATGGAAGAAAATGAAACAATAGTTGAAGATGGAGAAATGGCTAGAAGAATATTTAAATCTTTAGGACTTGTCCTTCAAGAGTCTATTTCTAAATATAGAGAAAGTTATAAACTTAATGATTCTTTAATTGAAATTGATATTAATGATAAGAGCTTCTGTCCTTTCCCTTACTTAGAAATTGAAACTACTTCTGAAGAAAAACTTGAGGAAATTCTAAAATTAATTGGATACACTTTAGCAGATACTACATCTAAAACTATTTATGAAATTTTAGCTGAAAGAGGAATTGAAGGTAAAGTTAAAGGAAGATAAAATTTTATTTTATAATAAATAAAATTTTAAGGGATAAGTAAAACTCATCCCTTAATTCCTATACTTATTATTTAATTGTTCTAAATTCAAATCCTTGTCCTTGTAGATATTCTATAATTTGTGGAAGTGCTTTTACAGTTTCTTCTTTTCCATATGTATCATGCATTAAAAGAACAACACTATCAGCATTAGGCCCTAGAGCCTCTACACCTTCTTTAACACATTGTACTAACTCTGCAGCATTTTTAGTTTTTCCTTCTGCATCCTTATTTAACGCATTCCAATCTACATTATAGTATCCCTCTTGCTCCATAGCATCTTTCATAGCTGTACGACCTTCCCATGACCAATATCCACCTGGTAATCTAATGACCCTTGTAGAAAAGTCATTACCTAATACTGCCTTCATTGAATTTTCGCTTTTTTCAAGATCTGATATAATGTTATTTACATTCATAACTCCATTAGGATATAAATATGAATAATCATGACTATAGGTATGGTTTGCTATTGCATGTCCTCTTTCAACTTCCTCTTTTAATACTTCCTTTGCTTGCTCACTCTTATCTATTGATGAACCTAAAACAAAAAATGTTGCTTTAACATTATAGTTATCTAATACATCTAATACTTGTGGAGTATTTGTTGTTGATGGACCATCATCAAAAGTTAAATAGACAACTTTTTTACCATCTGTTCTTACTGGATATTGTTTAGTTCCATTTAAAAGTCCTTTAGTATTTTCAGCAACTATAGCTGCATCATCTGCATTAGGATCTTCTTCAAATGATAGATAACCACTATTATCTAACTTATTATTATCAACTTTATCTTTATTATCAGATTCTTCATTATCACTTGTCCCATTTTCATTTTCATTAGGTTTTGTAATTGATATATTATCTTGTTGATGTTTAGGCATAAATTTTATACCTACAAATATCCCAAATATCACAAAAATACCTGCTAGTAAAATTGCTCTCTCTCTTTGTATTTTTTTCTTTCTGTTAACTTTTTTCCTTTTTCTCCCCATGGTTCTATGTTTTCCTCCACATTCTGTATTTTTTAATTGCTTTATCTAAATGTTTATTTTTCTCTGTAATATTAATATACATTATATTCATGGATAAATTCGTTACAAAAGTGTTACAAATTAATTTCACTCTAAAAGCATAATAGGGATAAGTTAAAACTCATCCCTTTAATCTTAATTTTTTACTACTTAATAGTTCTAAATTCAAAGCCCTTTTCTTGTAAATATTCTATTATTTGTGGTAGTGCTTTCACTGTTTCTTCTTTTCCATATGTATCATGCATCAGAAGAACAACACTATCTGCATCAGGTCCTAGTGCCTCTACAGTCTCCTTAGTGCTTTGTAATAATTCATCTGCGTTCTTCTGCTTACCTTCAGCATCCTTATTTAATGCATTCCAATCTACATTGTAGTATCCATTCTGCTCCATAGCTTCTTTCATAGCAGTACGTCCTTCCCATGACCAATAGCCACCTGGGAATCTAATAACTCTTGTTGAAAAGCTCTCACCCAATACTTCTCTCATTATACTATTACTTTTCTCAATATCTGATACAATATTATTCACATTCATAGTTCTATTGGGATATAAATATGAATAATCATGACTATAGCTATGATTAGCTATAGCATGTCCTCTTTTGGCTGTATCCTTTAATATGTTTTTTGCTTCTTCATTCGCTTCAATTGATTTTCCTAAAGTAAAAAATGTTGCTTTTACATTATATCTATCTAATACATTTAATATTTCAGGAGTATTAGTTGTTGATGGTCCATCATCAAAAGTTAAATAGACAACTTTTTTACCATCTGTTCTTACTGGATAATGTTTAGTTCCATTTAAAAGTCCCTTAGTGTTTTCAGCAACCATAACAGCATCATCTGCATTAATATCATCTTTTAACTCTAAATAATTAGTATTATCTACTATATTACTTTCCACTTCTTCAGAATTATCTGTTACCTCTTTATTTTCATTATTACCCACTACTTCCTTATCATCAGAATTTATTTCTTTATTAGGTTTTGTAGTAATTTGTACATTTCCTTTATTATGCTTTGAAATAAACTTAAACCCTATAACTACTGAACCAACTATTAAAAAGAATATCCCTAAAATAATAGCATTTCTCTTCATCTTTTGTCTTCTGTGTCTACTTCTGTTAGACCTTCTTCTTATCATGACTACCCTTCCCCCTATTTTTTACATTGTATCATTACATTTACTATTATAATAACATATATCAAAATATTCTTCCAAAACTCTTTTATTAAATTTGATTAATATTTTTCCTTTAAATCTTATTGAAGCAGAATAAAAAGGATAAGCTTTTGCTTACCCTTTTTTTCTCTATATGATTAATCTTTAAAACTATATATTTAAATCCCATTCATAAATATGATTTCTCATTTCTTTTTCAACGTTATCACATCTATTAACTAATTATCTGATAAAGGTACACCATCTGCATCCGTAGTTATTGTAGTACCGCATAATATAAGTATTCCTTCAATAAATCCCCAAAGGCTCCCTGCACCACAAGTTAAAATAGTAACTACAATTTGTAAAATCCCTATTCCTACATATCCTAAATAAAATCTATGAATTCCAAGTCCACCTACTAAAATTCCTAATATTCCTGCTGCAACCTTAGATTTTGGCCTTTTTGCCACATAATTTGAATTATAATTTTGATTATTATAGTTATTAGAATAACCTTGATTATTATTTGCTGAATAATTTTGATTGTTATAAGTATCCTTCTTTAAATCTTCATTATAACTTTCTATAACATTTCCACAATTACTACAAGTTGCTCCATTTACTTTTACTCCGCACCTATCACAATACCCTTGTCCTTCTCCTGATTTAAAGCCACAATTAAAACAAAAATTAACGCCCTCATTTAATTTTTCTCCACAATTTTTGCAATACATATTACTTCCTCCTTAAATAACTATGTAAATATTATATAATATTAATTAAAAATTTACTTCCATATTTACATATATATTCTATTAATATTATCATTTACTGTTAAAAATGTGGCCTCTCGTATAATAATAACAAAAAACCTAGATAATAATATCTTAGGTTTTTTGCTGACTTTTATATTAAATTATTGATTTTTTTATTCTATAGCATCTTTAGCTAATACTTTATTCATATCTTTTAGTTCCTTTATTCCAGATAATAAACCTCTTATACTTGCAAAAATTATCTTATTATCCATGCCTTCTGCTGTTTTTATATGTTCTTCTACGTTTTTTATTTCATTATCAATATTTATATTTTCTAAATTTGATAACAGCTTTAAATCTTCAACCATATCATTATTATGTTTAATTTCACTTCTTTTTACTAATCTATATAACTGATAAATATCAATAATTAAAACTCTTAATTTATCAAAGTAACTACTATTTTCCTCTATAATAGAGTTACCATTATTAGCAACTAATCTTTCTTCTATCATAGTAGTTACAAGTAATAATGTATCCATTTCATGAGTATTATTATTTTTGTTAATTGCTCCTTCATATACTTCATTTAACATTTTATAAAGTACCCCTCTATAGGTACCTAAAAGTTCCTTATTTGCATCTTTCATCCTTACTGGTAATACAAATCTATTAATTATAATGGCTATTATAGTACCAAATATAACAAATACTATTCTATCTATAGTTAATACAACTTCTCCCCCAGTCATAGCAGCTGCACCAATTGCACATATTGTAGTATAAATAGTTCCATATCTATATGTTGAAGTATATGATCTTAAATAACCCGCAGCCATTATTACTAACATTCTAATTAACATATTTTTAAATAGTGTAAATACTATAACTATTATAGCTCCACCAACTAAAGTTGCAAAAATTCTATCTTTTAGCTTTTTCTTTGATAATTCATATATAGGAATTATTATTGCAAAGGCTGTAAAGTATATCCATCTACCTTCTGGAAACTTAAAATAATCTGCAATAAAAGCAGAAATAGTTATTCCCAAAGATACTCTAATAGCATAAGAAAACTTTACTGACTTTGTATAAAACTCCTTCTTATGAACATTAATCATTTTGTACTGCTCAGGGATACTTTTATTTGCCTTTATAGTATTATAGTTTTCCTTACCTAATGATTTTAACTCTCCTAAAGATATATCTAACATATTGATAGTATTTAGTATTCTTAAACTAACTAAATCATTAATGTTATCCCTTTTATAATTATTTAATATTTTGCTTATATTATCTGCAATATTCTTTAAATTATCTTCCTTTCCTAAGCTATACTTTAATTCTTGCAAACAAACTATTAAATCATTTAATAGTTGCTTGTTATTAGTACTTTCATCTAATAAATTTGATAACTTTTCTAGAATTATAACAATATTTAATTTTATTCTTCCTTCTTCTGTTACGTAGAAGTTATCTTTTCTATTATCATAAATAATTTTTCTAAAGTCATTAGCATTTTTCTTTATTGCTTCATTTATCTCTACTTTATTCTCATCATTATTAATCTTTTTTATAAGATTATCACAAATACCACCTATTAACTTATTTCCAACCTTAGTAGTTTTATTTTTATTAACAACAAATTGTATTAACATAATTCCAATTGGTGCTACTAAAAGTGAAAGTAATCTCATTGGTAATTCAGCTGCAGTAATAGGAGTAGCTAATAAAAACATATATTGTAATGTAAATGGTAAATATACCGGTGATTTTAAATTATAATAAAAGGTATAAGCTATTACAAATATACCTATGAAATTTATTGGTATAGCTGCCCATATATTAAGATTTGCTAAATATGTAAATATGCCTATTCCTAAGTTTATTATAAGCAACTTCACTAAATTTTTTCCTGGAGAAACAGTAAGATTAATTTGGGTAAGCATTAATATTGCTGTTATGCCCATTACTCCAACAAGTATATTTTTATCTCCAAAAATAATTTTAAATGTTATTACAAATGCCATTATAAAAACATATAAAATAGTCTGTGATATAATAAATTGCTTAGTTATTTTTGTCTTTCCAGCCAATGTAACCTCTTCCTTTCCTAATAAATATACAAGAAATAATTCTACTCTAAATTTAATCTTATATTAATTTCATTCTTTTATAGTATTTTCTTGTGTTGCTATACTTTTTACTAATAAGCGATTTCACTTATATTATTCTCTTATAACTATAAAATTATTAGTATTTTTACTTATAAATGCTAAAAAGATGATTGCTATTAACTATAACAACCATCTTTTCTAATTAATATATTATAATTTTTCTCTTCTTAAAGAAGATTTAATAAACAACTCTTGTAAATTTTCTTTATCCTCATTTTCCAAACAACTTTTAATTTTATCTAGTTCTTCTTCAAAATTATAAATTGCTTGTAATAAATTTTCTTTGTTTCCTAGAAATAATTGACTCCATAAAGATTCATTGATATTTGCAATTCTAGTTAAATCTCTATAACTATCCCCTATAAACTCTCCTGTATTTCTCCCTTCAATATCACTATTTATAAGAGCTACAGCTAAAGCATGAGGTAATTGACTAGTAAATGCTATCATTTCATCATGGTATTTAGGACATATTCTTTTTACATGCTTAAATCCCATTTTATATGCTAAATTTTCTATTAAATCTAAATTTTCATCCTTATTTCTATCTGTTACTGTAATTAAAAAATTTGCACCTTTAAATACTTGATTCGTAGCATAATCTATGCCTTTTTTCTCTCTTCCAGCCATAGGATGCGCAAAAACAAAATCAATATTTTGGGGTAATATTCTAGTTATTTCATTAATAAATAACTGCTTAATTCCTGTAACATCTGTAATTACTGCTCCATCTTTAAAATGCTCTTTATTATTGATTATAAAATCCTTAACTAAATTAGGATAAACAGCTAATACAATTAAATCAGCATCTTGAATTATTTCTTTTTCATCTTCATAGCCCTCTTTAATAATACCTAAAGATTTTGCCTTTCTTAATGTTTCTATATTCTTATCTATACCATAAACCTCTGTATATCCAGCTTCCTTAAGTGCCATTGCATATCCACCACCAATGACACCAAGCCCTACAATAACTATTCTCATAATTCCCCCATTAGTCTTTAATTAAAGACTTTTTCCTTCCATTTCAGCTAAAACTTTTACCTTTTTCATTATTGTATCAAATAATTCTGGTTTTACTGATTGTTGGCCATCACTTAATGCATGTTGTGGATCATTATGAACTTCTATCATAAGTCCATCTGCACCTGCTGCTATTGCCGCTTTTGCTAATGGTTCTACTAAGTACCAATATCCTGAAGCATGACTTGGATCAACTATTACTGGTAAATGAGATAACTTTTTAATTACTGGTATTGCACTTAAATCTAAAGTATTTCTAGTGTATCCTTCATAAGTTCTTATTCCTCTCTCACAAAGAATTACATTTTCATTTCCACCAGCCATTATATATTCAGCACTCATAAGCCACTCTTCTATAGTTGAAGATAATCCCCTCTTTAATAAAATTGGCTTATTAGTTTTACCAAGTTGCTTTAATAAATCAAAGTTTTGCATGTTTCTTGCCCCAACTTGAATTACATCAACATCTCTTACAAATTCATCTATATAATTAGTAGACATTATCTCAGTTACTATTGAAAGACCTGTCTCTTCCTTAGCACGCTTTAATAATCTTAATCCTTCAAGCTCTAACCCTTGGAAACTATAAGGCGAAGTTCTTGGCTTAAAAGCTCCTCCTCTTAAGAAGTTCGCTCCTGATGCTTTAACAGACTTAGCTATTTCTATTATTTGTTCTTCACTTTCAACAGAGCATGGTCCAGCCATAATACCTAAGTGATTTCCGCCAACTAAAGTTCCATTTACATTAATAACTGTATCTTCTGGCTTAAATAATCTATTTGCCTTTTTAAAAGGTTCTTCAACTTTTAATATTTTATCTACTCCATTAAAAGTTAATATACTATTTGAATCTATACTTCTAGTATCTCCTACAACACCTATTATACAGAAAGTTTCACCTTGAGAAAGATGAGTTCCTAACCCTTGTTTAGTTAATTCATTTTTTACATCAGCAACTTCTCTTTCGCTACATTTAGGATTCATTACAATAATCATTTCTACCATACCTCCATACTTCATTTAGTTAATAGTTTTGAGTTAATAGTTAATAGTTTAAGTCTAAAACTCCTTTTGAATTTTCTTAATAGTATATTTTTCTAAAGTCTGCTAAGCAGAATTTATTACTTAACTATTAATTCTTAACTATTAACAAGTTTTGCTATTTCATTAACGACTTCTTCTAGCCTCCCTATGTTTTCAACTCTATAATCACAATAGTTTTTATAAAGCTCATATCTTTCATCATATAATTTATATAATACTTCTTTACCATTTGCTAGTAAAGGTCTCTTTTCAACTTCTATATCTCCTAAGATATTTTCTACTGGTCTATCAATAAAAACTACTATAGAATTTTTCTTTAAATATTCTATATTTATTGCTTTTTTAATAACTCCTCCACCAGAAGAAATAATTGTTTTTTCTTTTTGGCCAAGTTCTCTACAAGTTTCAGTTTCTATATTTCTGAAATAATCCTCACCATTTTTAAATAATTCAACAATAGTTTTTCCTTCATTTTCCTCAATATAGTAATCCATATCTATAAATTTATAATTTAATTTATCTGAAAGCAAATTCCCTACTGTAGTCTTTCCACATCCAGGTAACCCTATTAGTGTAATACTCTTCTCCATATCCTTCATACTCTCTCCTACTTAAAATCTTTTGCCACCTCAGTGTATATATAATTTATTAATTCTTCATTTATTTCCCTATCATTGAAAATAGCTTGACTTTTAACCGCTTGACCAACTAGCATATGCAATCCACCTATAGCAACTTTTCCTTCTCCTATTGCTATTTGAAGGAATTTAGTTTTCGTAGGATTGTATACTAAATCTACAGCCACATCAAAATTTTTCATTATTTCATTATTAACTGCAGAGTTATCGATATTAGGATACATTCCAACAGGAGTTGTATTAATTATTATATATCCCTTTATATTAGCTAATTCATCATAATTAATTATTGATATACTTTTATTTATCTTATTTAAATCAACACTCTCTGGTGTCCTACTTACTATATATATCTTCTCTACTTCATTATCTAGTAAATAAGTAATTACAGCTTTACATGCTCCACCAGAACCTAAGATAACTGCAGTTTTATTTTTTACATTTATATTTTTACTTTTAATCATAATTTCAATTCCAAAATAATCAGTATTATATCCATAAAGCTTATTATCCTTTAACATTACTGTATTAACAGCACCAATTCTAGTTGCCTCATCTGAGATGCAATCTAAGTACTTCATTATGCTTTCTTTATATGGAATTGTAACATTAAACCCTTTTATCTTAAGTAACTTCACTGCTTCCACAAAATTATCTAATTTATCTTTAGGAATCTCAAATAATTTATAAGCACCTTCAGTATTGTTTTTCTCCAATATTATCTTATTGATTTTTGGGGATAAGCTATGACTTAACTTTTCACCTAATAGTCCATAGAACTCCATTTAATCACCTAACCTTTTAGTAATTAAGAAATTATTTATTTTCTTAACTGCTTAATTCCTTAATTCCCTCATAGCATCCAAGTAATTTGAAGTACTCACTTTTTTCTTCAATTAACTTAATTGCTTTTTTTACATCTTCATTTTCTATATTACCTTCAAAATCTACATATAAAAGGTATTGCCAAGGTTCATCTTTACTTGGTCTAGACTCTATTTTTATCATATTAATATTATTTTCTGCAAAGTGTCTTAAAAGGTTATATAATGTACCTGCTTTATCATCTAGTGAAAATACAACTGTAATCTTATTACACTCTTTAGATGATTCAAGTTTTCTTCCTACTATAATAAACTTTGTATGATTATTATCTTTATCATTTATCTCTTTTTGAATTACATCTAATCCATAAATTTTTGCTGCTCTTAAACTTGCAATAGCAGCTTTTGATTTATCATTGAGTTCTGAAATATATTTAGCACTTATAGCTGTATTATGGAAAGGTATAAGTTTTAAGTTACTTTGCTTATTTAAAAATTCTCTACTTTGTTCAAAACCTTGAGGATGTGAATATATTTCTTTTATATCTTCAAGTTTACTTCCCTTTACTCCTATTAAGTTTTGATCTATTTTTATACATTCTTCTCCAACTATATAAAGACCATACTTAACTAATAAATCATAAACAGTCGTTATTGCTCCTGTACATGAATTCTCTATAGGTAATATTCCATAATCTATTTCATTATTTTTTAAAGCTACAAATACATCCTCAAATTCTTCATAATCTGTAGTTGTATGATTTTCACCAAAGTATTTAATCATAGCCTCTTCACTAAAAGAACCTTTTACACCTTGATATCCAATTTTAATATTTTTTAATTCTCTTTTATTTTCGTTAGTTGATATATTTTCTTCTATTGACGCTATTATATTAGACTCTTTTTCACTGCCCTCAATAATATCTGCTTGAAGACTTCTACTTAACTCCATTAAATGAGTAAAAAACTTTTCTGTAAGCTTCGAATACTCCTTATTATTAAGCCTGTTAACATTCTTTTCAATAACTTCAGCTTCTCTAACTCCATTAAAAATTGGAATATTATTTTCTATCTTATATTTTGCTACATTTATTGCTACATTCATTCTCTTTTCAAATAATTCAACTAACTCTTTATCTATTTTATCAATTTCATTTCTGCATTCTGAAAGATCCATGTTTTCCCTCCATATTCACTTTTAATTTATTCCAATATTTGTATGTTCCCCGGAGGTAGTTCCAATATTTGGATTTCACTGCATCAATTCTAAAATCCCAATGGCAGTTACTGCTTCTATAACTGGAAGTGCTCTTTGTACAATGCATGGGTCATGTCTTCCTTCTATACTTAACTTAGTTTCTTCCATTGTAGCTATATTAACAGTATTTTGCTCCTTAAATATTGATGCTGTTGGCTTTATTGCAACATTGAATACTATTGGCATTCCATTAGTTATTCCACCTAAAATTCCACCATTATTATTAGTTTTTGTTTTTATAGTTTTACCCTCTAAGTAATATTCATCATTGGCTTCTGAGCCCTTCATTTCAGAAATCTGAAAGCCTTTTCCAAATTCAATTCCTTTAACTGCTGGCACTGAAAACATTAAATGAGCTAATGTTGATTCTACTGAATCAAAGAATGGATTACCTATTCCAGGCTTTATACCTAAAACAGCACACTCTATAGTTCCACCTATAGAATCCATGTCTTTCCTTGCTTTCATAACTTCTTCTCTCATTGCTTCTTCTAATTTTGAATTAATTAAAGGTAATTCTTTTCCATTAAATGATGATATTAATTTTTCATTTATATCTACATCTAAAAAGCTTTTATCCTTAATACTTCCTATAGAATTAACATGAGCTGCAATTACTATACCCTTACTTTCTAATATTTGCTTGCAAATAGCTCCCGCAAATACAAGTGGTGCAGTTATTCTACCTGAAAAATGTCCTCCACCCCTATAATCATTAAAGCTATCATATCTTATAGCACCAGTATAATCTGCATGTCCTGGTCTCATTACATCTTTAAGCTTCGAATAATCCTTGGATTTAGTATTAGAATTTCTTATTATTGCACAAAGTGGTGTTCCTGTAGTTTTTCCTTCAAAATATCCACTTAATATTTCTGGTACATCTCCCTCTTTTCTAGGAGTTGATAATGGACTTTTTCCCGGTGCTCTTCTTGCCATTTCTAGCATTACCTTATCCATATCAATAGAAAACCCTGAAGGTAAACCATCAATATTTATTCCTATAGCATTTCCGTGAGATTCTCCAAAAATAGATACTCTTATATTATTTCCCCACATTCCACTCATGCACGTTTCCTCCTAAAGCTTTAAAGTCTTCAAAGAAATTTGGATAAGATTTAGCTATACATTCATAATCTTTTATCACTATTGGTTTTTCACATCTTGTAGAAGCTATTGCTAAAGTCATAGCTATTCTATGATCCTTATGACTCCATACTTCTACTCCACCCTTTAGCTTTTCTACTCCTGTAACTACTAATCCCTCTTCTTTTTCTATTATCTTAGCTCCTAATTTATTTAACTCAGATGTTACTGCTGCAAGCCTATCACATTCCTTAATTCTAAGTCTTCCTGCATTTATTATTTCTGTTGTACCTTTTGTTAATGCAGCCACTGCTGTAAGAACAGGTATGATATCTGGACATTGACTTCCATCAATTATTGTACTAGTTAATTCACCATTAGTAGTACCCCTTACCCCTATATCATTTGCATTAAATACAACATTCATTCTTTCTAATATATCAATTACTTCTTTATCACCTTGAAGAGAAGTTAAATCTAAATCCTTGCATAATACATCATTACCTAGGCTATCTGCACAAAGGAAAAATGCAGCTTGAGAATAATCTCCTTCAACTCTATAATTTTTCGCATTATATTTTTGATTTCCTTTAATAATAAACTCTCTATAATTATTATTAATTATTTCTATTCCAAAATCACTTATTGCTTTTAATGTTAAGTCAATATATCCCTTTGACTCCATTTCAGTAGTAATTATAATTTTAGAATCTTCTTTTAATAATGGCAATGTAAATAATAATCCAGTTATAAATTGAGAGCTTACATTACCTTCTACCTCAAAAGTTCCAGCCTTTAATTCACCATCTATAACTAAGTTAAGATTACCTTCTTCATAAGAATACTTAATTCCCTGTTCTTCAAATATATTATAATAAGTAGTTAATGGTCTTTTTCCTAAATTACCTCTACCTATAAACTTACTACTACCCTTAAATAATAGTGAAATAGGCACTAGAAATCTTAAAGTTGATCCTGATTCATTACAATCAATAATTCTAACTTCTTCTGCCTTCTCATTACTTCCATATGCTCCTATTACCTCAATATAATCTTTGTGCTTAACTATTTTAGCTCCTAAAGAATTCATTGCATCAATAGTTGCTATAATATCATCTGAATAATCTATATTTTCTATAATGCATAATCCATCACTTAAAGCTGCACAAATAATTGCTCTATGTGCCATACTTTTTGAAGGTGGTATTTTTACCTCTCCCTTAAGCTTTGATGGATATATCTTTAAATCTGCCATATCTACTCCTCTTTTATTCTTTTAAAAATTCTGCTGTAGTTTTATATATCTCTGAACTTCCTATTTCTTTTAAAATAATTATATTTAAATCATTCCCTAATTTCTTCTTATCTAAATTGATAGCTTCTAAAGTTTCTTCAATATTAACATCAAGTTCATATGGAAGATTATATTTAACTAAAATATCCTTAATTCTTTGGGAAGTTCCCTTTTTAGTTAATCCTTTTTCTTCACTAATTTTACTTATTACATACATTCCAATGGCAACACCTTCACCATGACTATATTTAGTATAATTATAGTGTTGCTCTATGGCATGACCTAAAGTATGACCAAAATTTAAAAGCATTCTTTCGCCTTTATCTTTTTCATCATTCTCCACAACTTGCCTTTTAATATCGCAACATTTGTGGATAACCACTTCCATATTGTTGATTAATTGTTTATTATTTTCCATTTTTTCAAGATAATCAAAGAATTCTTTATCCTTAATGCATCCATATTTAATAACTTCCGCCATTCCATCTATAAAAAATCTATCTTCTAATGTATTTAATACTTCTGGATCTATTAATACGCATTTTGGGTGATAAAAACTCCCTACTAAGTTTTTCCCTCTATCTAAATCTACTGCTACTTTCCCACCAACACTACTATCAACCTGTGCTAAAAGTGATGTTGGTATTTGTACAAAGTCAACTCCTCTTAAATATGTAGAAGCTACAAACCCTGCTAGGTCTCCTATAACTCCTCCCCCTAATGCAATTATCAAATCACTTCTAGTTAAATTAAAATCTAGAAGTTCATTATATACAATAGGTAATGTGTTAAAGTTTTTAGTTTCTTCACCTGGTTTTAATGATAACAACTTAACTTCAAAGTCACTACCCTTTAATTCATTACTAATTTTATCTCCATAATATTTATTTACATTATCATCTGTAATAATAAATATCTTCTTTCCCTTGTATACCTTTCTAATTTCTTCTGAAACTCTATTAATAAGTCCCTTTTCAATTATGATTGAATAACTTCTATCTTTTAAATCAACCTTTAGTTCCATATTACCGTCCTTTCTTATTAAAGCAAAAATCAAGAGGTAAGAAGAAAACAGTTATTTTTTTAAGCTCAATAAATTTTAATCTATCTCTTACCTTCCCGTTTTCACCTTTTATCTAAAAATTAAATTTCTCTTCCTACAGCTGTCGCTATCATCTTTAAATCTTCCATTAATTTTGCAAATACATCTGGCTTTAATGATTGTTGTCCATCACACAATGCTTTTTGTGGATCATTATGAACCTCAATTATAAGTCCATCAGCACCTACAGCTATTGCTGCCTTTGATAGCGGCTCTACCATCCACCATTTTCCTGCTGAATGACTTGGGTCAATTACTACTGGTAAGTGACTTAATTTTTTAATTGCTGGTACAGCACTTAAGTCTAAAGTATTTCTAGTATATGTTTCAAAAGTTCTTATTCCCCTTTCACAAAGAATAACTTGCTCATTACCACCAGCCATGATGTATTCTGCACTCATTAATAATTCTTCTATGGTTGCAGATAAGCCTCTCTTTAAAAGTATTGGCTTATTAATTTTACCTAACTCTTTTAATAAATCAAAATTTTGCATATTTCTTGCGCCTACTTGAATTATATCAGCTTTTTCAATAAATGTTTCTATATCATATGGTGACATAAGTTCTGTCACTATTGGTAATCCTGTTTTAGCTTTTGCTTCATTTAATAATTCTAAACCTTCATATTTTAACCCTTGGAAACTATATGGAGAAGTTCTTGGTTTAAATGCCCCACCTCTTAAGAAACTAGCTCCATGTTTTTTTACTTCATTCGCAACTAGTGCTATTTGTTCTTTATTTTCAACTGAGCAAGGTCCAGCTATTACTGCAATTTTATTTCCTCCAATAGTATGCCCATTAACATTAATTACTGTATTTTCTGGATGAAATAATCTATTTGCCTTCTTAAAAGGTTCTTGAACATGCATTACTCTTTCAACATTAGGATTAGCTTCAATATATGAAGGATCTATTCTTGTTGTATCTCCAACTAATCCTAATATACTCATTTCTGTACCAGTAACAGGATTTACTGTTACACCTAGAGCTTCTAATTCTCCTGTTAATTTCTTAATTGCTTCATTGCTTGTTTTTGGTTTTAATATTACTACCATTTAAAATGCCCCCTTTAAATTTAAAATTATATAAAAAAAGAGAACCCTTAATGAGCTCTCTCCTATAAACTATACTTTAAATACACTTTTAGACTTTTAGCTATTAAGATATATAAAAAGGTTCGCTAAACACTCATTAGAAAATATCTATATTTATTTTTGCAAAAGAAATAGCCAGCGCTAAAATAAAAGCCCCAGAATATAAAGTAAAAAAATCTATTAAATTTTGCAATTAAATTCTTTTCTAACCCTTTCATAATATATACCTCTTTTTATTTTTATGAATTTACTTTTTCTTTATTCTAACCACATTTAACCATATTGTCAATCTTTTTACATATAACTTTCCTTATTTTATATTACTTATAAAATAGGTGCTAGTAATCGTATTAATGATTCTTTAATTTTTAAATTTTTAGATCTCTTGTAATATTCCTCTTTTATAACTAATTTAGATTTTAATTGGTCATCTAAAAATATCTTTTCTTGCTCTTTAGCTACTGCTTCATTATAAATAAATGCATTTACCTCAAAATTCAATTTAAAGCTTCTTATATCTAGATTGGCAGTTCCTATACTACATACTTCTCCATCTGCAACAATTGTTTTTGAATGAATAAATCCATTACCATAACGATATATCTTTATCCCATATTCTATTAATAAACCTATGTTAGCACTTAACATCCATTCCATAAAAAAATGATCTGGAGCTCCTGGGACTATAATTCTAACATCTACACCTGAAAGAGCAGATATTTTTAATGCTTCCATCATTGGACTATCTGGTACTAAATATGGTGTTTGAATATAAACATAATTTTTGGCACTATTTATAATTTTCATATAAGAATTTTTAATATATTCTTCCATATGATCTGGTCCAGAAGATACTATTTGAATTCCTACATCTCCTACTACCTCAGGAATTGGAAAATACATTGACATATTACCCATATTTTCATCTGAAGCATAATCCCAATCTAATATGAATCTCTTATTTAACTCATTAACAGCTTCTCCTCTAACCCTAATATGAGTATCTCTCCAAAATTTGAATTGCTTTCCCTTATTAACATATTCATTTCCAACATTAAATCCACCAACATATCCAATTTTACCATCAATAACAACTATCTTTCTATGATTTCTATAATTAATACGGGTATTAATATGTGGTAAAACTCCTGGAAAGAATATAGCCATCTTTATACCATAAGATTCTATTTCCTTAATTATTTTTTTAGTAATTCGCTTTGATCCCATGCCGTCTATAAGTAATCTTACTTCTATACCATCTTTAACCTTTTCATGTAGTTCTTTTATCAACGCTCTTCCTAAATCATCATATCTAAAAATATAGTATTCGATATGTATAAAACTTTTTGCAGCTCTAATATCATTAAATAAATCTCTAAATTTATCTTCTCCATTAATATAGGTTTTTACTTCATTCCCAGTAGTATAAACTGCTCCTGAATGGTTATAATTCATTAAAATCAAATCTTCATAATTCTCATTAATTTCACTATCAAAACTAGGTAGTTCATGATTACTTCTTAATTTATATCTTTTAATTTTATCTGCAAGCTTTTTTTCTCTAAATATTTTTTGCCTACTCAAATTTTGCCCCAATAATAGGTATAAAATAAATCCTATACCTGGTAATGCAATTAGTATTATAAGCCAAGCCCATGTTGTTGTAGGTTCTTTTCTTTCAATAAATATTAATGATAGTGCAGATAATAAATTTAATAAAAAAAACATTAATAATAATATTATATATGCCATAAATCATTAATTCCTTTCAAACTTTAGCTCTTTCTTATTATTATATATCAATAAAGTACTATTTAATACCATCTAAGTAAATTGCATATGAAAAAGAACCATGCTTTATAGCATGGTTCTCATATATATAGGAAATTTTAGATATTAAGCAAAGTATCTGTTTAATAATCCTTCGAAAGCTTTTCCATGTCTAGCTTCATCTTTGCACATTTCGTGAACTGTGTCATGGATTGCATCTAAGTTTAATTCTTTAGCTAATTTAGCTAAATCTAATTTACCTTGAGTTGCTCCGTGTTCTGCAGCTACTCTAGCTTCTAAGTTAGCTTTTGTATCAGCAACAACTACTTCTCCTAATAATTCAGCGAATTTTGCAGCGTGTTCTGCTTCTTCGATAGCTATTCTCTTATAAGCTTCAGCAACTTCTGGGAATCCTTCTCTATCAGCTTGTCTTGACATTGCTAAGTACATTCCTACTTCTGTACATTCTCCAACAAAGTTAGCTCTTAATCCTTCGATTACTCTTTCGTCTACACCTTGAGCTACTCCAATTCTGTGCTCATCAGCAAATACTAATTCTCCAGCTTGTTCTACGAACTTATCAGCTCCAACATGGCATAATGGGCATTCTGCTGGTGCAGTTTCTCCTTCATGAACATATCCACATACTGTACATACAAATTTTTTCATAAATTTATTCCTCCTAAAATCCTTTTATTATATATTTCATTTTATTAACTTCTTATTTATTTACTTTTGTGTTTTACTCTTTGTTTTGTGATTACTTCGAATCACCTTACATCTATTATTATATAATAATAATTATTAATTACAAGTCTTTTTTGAAAAAAAATTAAAAAAATTTTCTAATTGATAATACATATCAATTAGCATAATTACTATGTTTATCCATATGTAAATAGATACTGATTATCAATTGATAAATAATATATAATTAAAGAGCTGTACCCTTATAGATACAACTCTAATTACATTATTATTCTATTACTTTAATTTTATAATAGACTTAAACAAATCTCCATCAGCTTCAATCTTAAAACTTCCATTATGAAGTTCTACTATACTTTTAGCAATAGCAAGACCTAATCCTGATCCTTCTGTACTTCTTGATGCATCTCCACGTTTAAATCTATTAGTTATTTCATCTGTATCAAAACTTAATTCATAAGCTGATATATTCTTCATTATTATAGTTACTTCATTGTTTTCTTTAAACATATCAATATATACCCTTGTATTACTTAAAGAGTATTTAACTATATTAGAAATAAGATTTTCAAATACCCTATATAACCTTTTTCCATCACCATTAATAAACACTTTATCATCAGGAATATTTAACTTTACTTCTAAATTACTATCTTTGAATCTCTCATCATTTTCACCTAAAGCTTGTTTTAATAATTGTCCAATATCTATTTTAGTAATATTAAGTTCCATTGCCCCACTAGCAGCCTTAGATGCTTCAAATAAATCTTCTATTAATATCTTAAGTCTTTGAGACTTTTTATCTAATATACTTACATAATCTCTAGCATTCTCTGGTTCAATATTTTCTCTCTTTAATAAATCAATATAATTAATAATTGAAGTTAATGGAGTCTTTAAATCATGAGATACATTAGTTATAAGTTCAGTTTTCATATTCTCACTCTTCATCTCATTTTCAACAGACTTTCTTAAACCTTCTTTTATATTATTTATATCATGTGCTAACTCCCTAAGATGCCCTCTTCCCTTTTCATCAATCTTATAATTTAGCTTTCCTTCTGCTGCAGCCTTAGCTCCAACCATTATTTCATCTAAATAAACTAAATTCTTAATTAACATTACAATATATATAATTGTTAATATTATTCCTGCTACTATTCCAATTGGCCATATATCAAACATTGCTGATAAGAATAATAATACTAATCCACTTAATATATATATAGTTGTCATTATTAGGAATGTTCTTATTATAGATCCTCTATTCATTACATCACTTAAATAATTCCAAACTTTAATTGTAATATTATTCTTAAATAGTGTTCCTTCATTATAGTTAATAATTATTATTCTAATTAAGAAATAATAAACAACAACTACTATAGTTACCCAAATTATTGAGCTTACATTTAATCTTCTTATATAATTACTTGAATTATAATATATATGTGGCCCCATATTCCATATTATCCAAGCTAATATTGCTACTCCTATTTTATATTCAATAGGATAAACTTTAAGTTTATTTACTATACCTTCTAATAATTCCGATTTTGGCTTATATTTAGCTAAATATAATATACAAAGAATTAATAAAACAAAAAATACTACAAATACAATACAACTTAAATAAAAACTGTTAACATTCTTCTGTACATTAATAAAACTTTCATAAACTACATCTCCTGATTGAAGTTCTTTTGGCATCCATATATATAAAGTTACATTATGCTTATCTTCATTATTGTAGTCATAATACGACCTTTCAGTGTTACTTGTAGTCTCATAGGAAGAATAAGCAATATATCTAGATCCATAACTATAATTATCAACAAACCTATTTAAAGCATTATTTTTATCTATTTCTTTACCATTAACATATATTTTTTCTATTATATTTCCATTATAATCAATATTTATTTCTTTGAAATATCTACTAGTTGCTCTAACTTTACTAGGATCAATTTCATTTCCACCAATCCAAAGATCATTTAATTTATCATAAGATCTAAAATTTAAATTAACATAAGATTTTATTTTATTATTTAAATCCTTTGCACTATTGCTTTTTCTATTTAAAATATACTCATTCATTTCTTCATCACTTAAAGTATATTTTTCATTAATTTTTTCTTGTTCCTCACTTAAAATTTTTTCTTGTTGTTCATAAGTTAAATTATTAAAACTATCATCATTATACTTAGAATTTCTATAATCTTCATATTCCGCATTTGCTTTATCTTGCAATTCCGCCTTACATATTTCTATATTATTTTGGGTAATATTATCCTTATCTTTAGTATAAATAGATGACTTATAATACAATGAATATTTTTCTACTAGATTAGTATAATCATCTATATTTCCAGCTACCTGAGTTTGAGTATATATTCTATCTGGTATAACATATCCTAAATTGTCCTTAACTTCTAATCCTGATAAGATTGCAGTTACTAATACTATAACTGTTAAAATATAAATTATATATTTTTTATTACTATTTTTCTTAAATGTTCTTTTACTATTACTTTTTTCTTTTTTTATATCTAGTTTATTTTCCTCTTCTCTATTAATATTTTTCGATTTTGTATCCAATTCCCCACACCACCTTTAAATATTTAGGATCTTTAGGATTAATCTCAATTTTTTCTCTAATCCTTCTTATATGAACCGCCACAGTATTTTCAACATTATAACTTGGTTCCTTCCAAACTTTTTCATAAATTTCATCTATAGAAAATACTCTACCTTGATTTTTAAGTAATAACTCTAATATCCCCAATTCAGTTGCTGTAAGCTTTATTCCCTCTCCATCAACTAAAACTTCTTTAGTATCTTGATTTAAAGAAAGGCCACCACTACTTATTATTGATTTAGTTTCTTCTTTATTTTGTCCACTATAATTCCCAAAAACAGTATATCTTCTTAATTGTGACTTAACCCTTGCTATAAGCTCTAATGGATTAAATGGTTTAGTTATATAATCATCTGCCCCCATATTAAGACCTAATATTTTATCTGTATCTTCAGATTTTGCAGAAATTAAAATAATAGGTATATTTTTTTCCTGTCTTATTTTCATAGTTGTTCTTAATCCATCCATATTTGGCATCATTATATCCATTAAAATAAGATGTATATCATTTTCCATTAAAGCTTCTAGTGCCTCTATTCCATCATAAGCCTTAACTACATTAATATCTTCATTTCTTAAATATATATCAATTGCATCAACAATTTCCTTATCATCATCTACTACTAAAACATTATTCTTTATCATTTTCAAAACACACTCCCTTCACAATCAATTATTATACCATGGCAATTACTTTATATTTATATACTAACAAGTAAGTCTTACAAAAAAATTATCATATTTATTAAGAATTTATTAAGTTATAAAATATAAGCACCTCCGGGCAGGTTCCAATATATGGAACCTCCCCGGAGGCGCTTACATTTTTTGTATATTATATTGTTAATAAAAGTCCTGCTATTGTTGCACTTAGAAGATTAGCAAGAGTTCCTGCTATAATAGCCTTCCATCCTAAACGTGCTATATCAGGTTTTCTACTAGGAGCCATACCACCTATACCACCTATTAATATAGCTATAGATGAAATATTAGCAAATCCACATAAGGAGAAAGTAACTATTGCTATTGTCTTTGCTGATAATGTAGACATAATTTCAGAAAGACTTGAAAATGCTACGAATTCATTTAATATAACCTTTTGACCAATTAATGATCCTGCTGTTACCGCTTCTCCCCATGGCACACCAATAATAGCTGCAACTGGTGCAAATATATATCCTAAAATAGATTGTAAGCTTAAGTTTGCAATTCCAAACCAGCTTCCTATAAATCCTATAAGACCATTTATAAGTGCTATTAAAGCTACAAATGCTAATAATATAGCTGCTATATTAAGCACTAATCCTAACCCATCTATAGCACCTTTAGCTGCTGCGTCAACAACATTAGCTGAATCATCTTTAACCATTTCAATTTCCTCATTTACTTTTGCTTGCTTTATCTCCGGTATTATAATCTTAGCCATTATAAGCCCTGCAGGTGCAGACATAAAACTTGCTGATACTAGATATTCTATTGGAATACCAAGTAATGAATATCCAACTAATATTGATCCTGAAACAGATGCAAGTCCTCCAACCATAACTGTAAATAATTCTGACTCAGTAAGTTTCTCTACATATGGTTTAATTAAAAGAGGCGCCTCTGTTTGACCTAAAAATATATTAGCTGAAGCTGATATAGTTTCTAATTTAGATGTTCCTAGAAGCTTTGATAAAGCTCCACCTATTATCTTTATAACGAATTGCATAATTCCTAAATAATATAAAACTGATACAACAGCTGATATAAATATAATTACTCCTAATACATTAACAGCAAATATACTTCCATCATTAGCTAATGATCCAAATAAAAAACTTATCCCTTCTTTTGCATAATCAATTACTGATTGTACTCCTAGTGCTACTTTACTTAACACATATTTTCCTACACTCCACTTTAATACAGCAAGAGCAAATCCAAATTGAATTAAAAAACCAATTATTACAGTTCTCCAGTTAATTTTTTTCTTGTTATTTGAAAGCAAAAATGCTACAAGAAATATAAACGCTATACCTATAACACAATTTAATATTGCCACAAAATCACTCCATCCTTTGTTAGATATTTTTTCTTCTTTAGTTTTATCAAAAATATAATGTTGTATTCCTATCTAAATCAAAATTTAGATAAACACTATTATCGAAGGCTTATTATCTAACTTCTTTTCCAAATGGCATTAATGATAACTTGGCCATTTTTAGAGATTGCATTGCAAAAGGTATTCCTATAATAGTAATACATAAAAATAATGCACTAACTAAATTCGCAATACATAACTCCAATCCACCAAATATTATCCATAATATATTTAATATTAAGCTTCCTCCACTATCACTAACTGTAATTACATCTTTTCCAAAAGGCGCAAATTGAAGCCTTGCCATCTTAAAACATTGTAATCCTACTGGTATTCCTATAATACTAATACACCAAAGTATTCCTACAAACAGCCATCCTAGTGCTCCCAAAAAACCTCCAAATATAAACCAAATTATATTTCCTAAACATGACATATTATCACTCCTAAAGTTATCCTATTATTAATACTAAAATTTAAACTTTTATCTAATAAACCTTAATTTTTAAATAATCTATATAATCCTTTACTAATCAGATGTTTTATTTTTATCGAATTTTGTAGCATGAAACAGACTTCATAGATTATATATCTATATACATATAAATATCAATAATAATTTATTAAGCCTATAAAATATTATTATATCATCATATTTTTATTATTTAATAATGTAGCTTAATACTATTAGCCCTATAAACTCAAAATATGCAGACATCTTGACTTATTCTAATAAATTACTATATAATTAATTATTGTTTAAAATATTAATAAAATATTTTTATTGCTTTGAAAAGGAGTAGTACTATAATATTGTAGTCTTAAGAGAGCTGTTGGTTGCTGAGAAACAGTGATACACTTATAGGAACTTGCCTTGGAGCTTACTTGTTTAGAAGCAAGTACGGAATCCCCGTTACAGATTTAAGTGAGAAAAATTTAATTTTTAATTTTTCTAATAAGAGTGGTACCGCGAAATATAGCTTTTCGTCTCTTAATTGAGATGAAAGGCTTTTTTTATATATTTTTATTAATTTAGGGAATAATTAATTGATATATTTCCATTACATCTAAGGAGGGTTAAAACTATGAGTAACTACGGAACTGCCATCGATAAAAAATGGCAAAAGAAGTGGGAAGAAACTGAACTTTACAAATTCAATCCAGATGCAGAGGGTGAAAAACTTTACGTTTTAGAAATGTTCTCTTATCCATCAGGAAGCCAATTACATGCTGGTCACTGGTTTAACTACGGACCTGTTGATTCATGGGCAAGATTAAAGAAAATGCAAGGATACAATGTATTCCAACCAA
>UQQU01000026.1 GCA_900543325.1 uncultured Clostridium sp.
ATATTATCTAAATTAACCTTCTTAATCCTATCATTAATTTCATCCTTATCAGTGGTATAAAGACCTAACTCTTGCATTCTCTTAAAATAACTAGCTCCTGCAAAAGTATATCTGTCCTTTCTACCTTCCCTAGTTTCAGCCTTCTCATTAGCGAAAGAAATCAAATCCCCTATAGCTATAGAAGAAGGTAAAATCAATAATGGCATTCCCATCATTAACCTTACAGCATTATGGCCTGCTAAGCTACCTGTACATATAGCTTCAGTATGCCCAACAAAAAGTCCAGCCTTTTCACCAGCACATAAAAGATTATCAACTCCAACAACTCTCATATCATTCGTCCTTGGTGCCACAGATAAATACCTTATTGAGTTACCCTTACTTCCTGCATAAGGGTCAACATACTTAGCATATTCAAGACCTGGAATCTTTCTAAGCTTTTCAAGTGGATAATAAGTTGTCATAAGCTTAGCATGACCAGTATCAAGTAGAACTATATTCTCTGCAAACTCCTTAAGTGCATATTGTTGGCATACCTTTGTACTTAGCTTACCATAGTTTACATCCTCCTTAGGAACCTTTAGAACAACAACACCTGTTTTATCTAATTGTTCCCTGATTTCATTAGATAAACTTTCCTTTGCAAGCTTACAGGATCCAGAAAATGCTCCAAGTGCATCTCCATTTCTTTCACCTTGAATATCTGAAACACCACACCTTGCACTTATACTTAACCTTGGTCCAAAAGCAGGGCAACGTAGGATACACATAGAGCATCCGTTACCATATCTTAAACAATTACCCATAGGTCCTGTTGAACCAGTTGTTTCAATAAATACATCACCTTTAACATAAGTGTCATCACTTAATAAGATTCCCCTTATTTTTTTATTTTCAACATCAACATCTTTAACACGACTCTCTAAATGAAGATGTATTCCTAATGATTTCAAATGATCTCTCACTACACCTTCAATAATATTTACATCATAAAGAGTTGCATGTTTATGACCAGGGAATTCTATATTGGCATGTCTTGCACACTTATCTGTTAATTTTATTAAATCTCCTCCACCTAAAGCTATAAGTTCTTCTGATGCAGTATAACGACCATTATTCCTCATTATACCGCCAACATTACCAAGCCCAAGTAAAAGGTCCGTCTTTTCATATAAATGAACTTCTGCCCCAGCTTTTCTTGCTGTTATAGCAGCAGCACAACCTGACCAACCTCCACCAACAACTACTACCTTCATATTAATCTCCTCCCCTCAAATATACCTCTTGGGCTAGCTTGTACCTTACAAAATCTCTTTACTCTATGACCAGAAAATCTGGCTGTACAACTTCCACATACACCTTCTCCACAGCACATCTTAAAATTGTTACAACATGATAAATCTATATCTTGTCTATCTAAAGAATCTAAAAAATCAATAACACTATAAGTTAATATATCTGCTCCAGCTATATGAATTAAAGATATATTATTATATTTAACAATAGATTTTATAGCAACCTTACCCTCTGGTGATAATTCTCCTTTTTCTATCAAATTCATCTCCTGAGGTACTATATTTAATTTATCTAACCACTCCGAAACATATATATCCTTAAAAGGTTGCTTATCTAATATAAGTGTCACTGTATTATCATTCTCCACTAGCCTTTCAATTACCGGCATCATAGGTGCCATACCAATACCTCTGGCTATAACTAAAGTCTCATTATTTTTTTGTTTTCTTATGTTTTTTAATCCAAATACTCCGTTCCAATAAGGACCTCTTATTGTTATACTTCCTCCAGACTCTATATTTAATAATTGCTTAGTTTTAATTCCCCTTATTTCTATCATTATTGAAATTATATTAGTTTCAATATTTGACTCTAAAATTGAAATAGGAACATCAAAATACACATTTTCTTCGCTTCTGATAAAAATGAAGCTACCAGGTCTTGCTAAATCTATTACAAGCTTATGTGGCGCTTCAAATTTAATTAATAATACATCATCTGGATATAATACTTTTTCACATACTTTGCAAGTATAAGTTTTCCTTTGCTCTTTCGCCTTGTTTCCATTGTCATGAAATTCTTGATATATACATACACCCTTCCAATTTAAACAATCACAAAAATGACTTCCTTGTAATTGTGAACAAAGAATACATTCACCGCTTTCAGCTAAATGACATGGGCAAAACTCAGTCCCTGCATCTATACAATCAATTGTCTCCTTAAACATTTAGACTCCTAAAGTAATACTATACACTATATAGATTATTTCAAAAATTTCTTTTTGTTACTATAAGTCGCCCAATATATAAAATATTCTACTATTTTTTAATGATCAAAATTACTATATTTAATAACAACTTATATAGAAAATAAATATACTTTAGAAATATAAAAAACACATCATATATAAAATAGTTTCCTATCTATATATGATGTGTTTAAGACCTATATTTTAATCTTCAATTAAATTTCCAGCAATTACTCTTTCTTTACTTTTCCAGAATACAACTGCAGATATTATTACTAATAAGCAGAAACCTGCGTATACCCAGAATAACTGATTTCCCATACTACCAAATAGAATTATTAATGATCCTATTGTAGCTAGTATTGGATTTATTGTAGAGTTCCAAATACCTTTGATTTCACCACTTCTTCCTAATTTAAATACCTTGAAGTATAGAATCATGTATAAAGTGTAACTCATTGTAATTGATATTTCTGATATATCTGAATTTGGAAGAATTCCAAATTTAGTTGTTATATAATGAACAATGAACCATACTGTACATATTGCAAATGCAACTAAAGCTGAATTTACAGGCATTAATACTTTTTCATTTACTTTAGAAACAAACTCTGAATTAGGGAACATATTTCTTTCTGCTAAAGAATGTGGTAATCTTATCATCCCTAAAGTTAATCCATTAATTGTTCCTATTATAGATATTACTACAAATACTACTACTATTTTAGCTCCCCATGGACCTAATAAGTTAGTAGCTGCTAAATCAACGTGAGCATCACCAAGAGCCATAATTGTTTCTGGTCCTATGTAAATACTTATTCCAACAAAGTATAATACGTACACAATTAAAATAAATATAGGTGCTATTATTAAAGCCTTTGGTAAATTTCTTTTTGAATCTTTTATTTCATGACCTATAGATGTAGCAACTACCCATCCATCAAATGAAAAGGCAATTGGTGCTATAGCAGCAATCCATCCAACTGATTGCATTGATGTCACATGACTTAATGAGATATTACTTACATCACCAAAAATTAAACCTGCAATTGCAATTAAAGCTAATGGTATTAATTTTATAATAGTAGATGCATTTTGAAATAATCCACCTAACTTTGCAGATAAAGTATTCATTACAAATAAGAATGCCATAACAGCAAATCCTATTAACATTTGTACTTCTAATGTACCTTCCACTCCAAATAACATGCATATGTATATTCCTGCAACCCAAGAAACAACTGCTATTAGAGTAGGGAAATATAAAAATGTTTGGAACCATCCAAATGCACATGCTAATGATTTATTATAATTTTCTTCAGCATATGCTATTAATCCACCTGATTGTGAACTTCTAGAAGCAAGTTGTGATATTGTTAAACTTCCAAATATTATTGCAATAGCCGCTATACAAAATACTAATACTCCTAGGGCAATACTTCCCCCTGTAGCCACTAATATATTGTCACTTTTAAAGAATATTCCAGATCCTATAACTATACCAACTATCATAGCTATGGCTGTAAATAATCCATATTCGTTTTTCTTCATGTTTTTCCCCCCAATGTTTTTCATAACTTTTTCTTAAGAATAAATTTTTTTCACCTTTCATCTCCTATGAAAGCAAATGTGAATCTTTCCATTATCTGCTAGGTTTTTATTAATATATCATGAAACTGTGGTTTAGTAAATATTACATTGTATTTTTTTTATTTTATTCGTTGTTTTTACATACTTTTAACATGTTATTGTAATATTACTTAAATATTTCCTCACCAATTTGAACAAAACTTTGTAAAGCCATAAAGAATTTTATATCACATCTTTCACCACTATTTAATATTTTAATGGCATCTTCTTTAGATAATAGTATAGTTTCTATATCTTCATCTTCTTCTAAATTTTCATCTGATATTTTTCCTGAACATGTACAGTAAACTAAAGAAACTGATTCATCTGTCATTCCTGGTGATAAGTATAATTTTTGTCCAATTTTATTTTCTATAACTTCTTCTAAATCTAATCCTGTTTCTTCCTTTAGCTCTCTTTTTACTGTTGATATAATATCATCATTATTATCTATTAAACCAGCTGGTAATTCATAAACATAATTATTTATAGGCATTCTAAACTGTTTTATTGCAACTAACTTCTTTTCATCTTTATGATATGCTAATATAACAACTGCATCAACTTTATCTTCTTTCCCATTAAAGAATTGATCCTCTAATGCTTCTTTACTTTTTCTAGTGGCAATAGTCCATGTTTTTTTATTTCCACCTTTATTAATATAATTTGCATTATAAAGACTTAAAAATTTAGTTTGTGCTAATGTTTCTAGGTTTTGTACTTTATTTTTCATTTTAATATTCTCCTCCATTTTATCCTGTAGTCATATATTTTATATAATACTACATTAAAAATATTTTTATTATTGTAGCTTATATATTATATTTTATAACATAAATTTATACAATAAAAGAAAAAAGCACTAATAATTAGTGCTTCCTTCATTAACAATTTGCTCAAAATCATTTTTTGATATGTCTTTCCCACAAATCAATGCTTTTTTCAATAGCTCTTCTCCTTGATTATTTAAAGCAACTTTCCCTATTATATCTCCAGAGTTTTTATTTATTGTATTAAAAACTTCTACTTCTATAGATCCTTCACCTTTAAATCCATATTCAAAATCACAATCTTCAATAACGCTTCCTAGGCTAATAAATTCTGATGATTTTGTAATATCCTTTATATTATCACTCTTAAAGCAATAATTATCTGTAACATACTTGTATATCTTTTCTGTAACATTCCATCTATCGCTACAATTTAAGACAACTATAATTATGTTCCTTCCTTCATGTTTTATTGAAGATACTAAACATTTTCCTGCTTGACCTGTATATCCTGTTTTAACTCCATTTGCTTCTGGAATTTTATATAAAATCTTATTTATATTATTGTAATCTCTTGTAAAATTAGAAGTATCTTTAGTTATAGTTTTTGTGCCACAAATTTGGCAAAATAAATCACTTTCCATTGCTTTTGTAGTTAAAAGAGCTAAATCATATGCACATGTATAATGTTTAGGACTATCTAAGCCATGTGGGCTTTCAAAGTGTGAATTTATTAATCCTAAGCTAATAGCATAATCATTCATTATCTTTGCAAAACCTTCAATACTTCCTCCTATATCTTCAGCAATTGCTATGGCCGCATCATTACCTGATTTATACATTAATCCATATAGTAACTCTCTTAATTTTATTTTTTCTCCTGGTACATATCCTACTTTTGATCCTCTAATAGATGCTGCATTTTTACTTATAGTCACTTCTCTATCTAAGTCTCCATGCGTTATTGCAACTAAAGCTGTAAGGATTTTTGTTGTGCTGGCCATTGGTACTATTTCGTCAGCATTTTGTTCAAACAAAACTTGCTTTGTTTTACTATCTAATGCTATTGCATTTCTTGCTGAGACTCTAATACTATTTATTATATTATCCATATCTACATCATCTATTTCATCATCTTCAAGTATTGCTATGTTATTATCATCTTCTTCATCTTCAAAACATTGAGCATATACACAATTACTTAATAATTGAGAAATTATTAAAAATAAACTCAAGGTTCTTCCTATGATTTTAAATTTCATCATTAGTATCACTCCTATTTTCTCCTTACACATGTAGTATTTTCATTTATAAAAATTTTAAACCTAAATAATAAAATTTTATGACTTATATTTTATTTTTGTGGCAATACTATAAAAAGCTAGGGGAGGTTAATTATGCTTTTTTTTATAATTATTGTTGCTTTAATATTAATTTTATTTATACCTATCCCTTTAAAGTTTAGAGTTTATTATTCTAAAGATAGGTATTACGTAAAATTTTATAATATTAATATAATATCTAATGATGATGGTATTCTAAAAAAATTTTTAGATAAAAAAAAGAAAAAAGATAAGACTATAAAAGAGTCAAAAATAAACCACACGAAACCTAAAGATGATACTAAAGTTGATTCTAAAGAAAAAAATTTAAATTTAAAACCACTTATAAAAACTCTTTATATGAATCTAAAAAGAAATAGATTTAAACCATCAATAAAATTTTCTAGTGATACTATTTATTCTCTAGGAGATGCAAGCAGAACTGCTATATGTTTGGGTCTATTTTATAATATTAACCCAATTTTACTTTATATTTTTTCTATATTATTTAAAGTTAAATTATTAAAGAATGATTTTAAGCCAATATTTAAAGATGAAATACTATTTGAAATTACAATAAGTAGTATAATTACCTTTAATTTAGCTCAAATTATTTATATATTCTTTATTATTTATAAATCTATTCGTAAAAATAGGAGGTGACTCCCTAAATATAGGGATTATTATGACTGATAAGCATGAATTAGAAAACTTAATGAGAAGCACTATGGAAAACTTACGTGATATGATAGATGTTAATACTGTAATTGGAGATGTTGTAGAAACTAGTGATGGTACTTCAATTGTTCCAATTTCTAAAGTTTCTTTTGGTTTTGCATCTGGAGGAAGTGAATTTGGCAATTCTACTACACTAAGAAAAGAAGAAGAAAAATACCCTTTTGGTGGCGGATCTGGTGCTGGAGTTAGTGTTAAACCTATTGCTTTCTTAATTGTTAAAGATGGAATGGTAAGATTACAACCAGTAGATTATGACAATACTGTTGATAGGCTAGTTGATTCTATTCCTCAAGTTATTGAATTAGTAAAAGGCTTCTTTAATGATAAAAAAGTTGATAATAACGATAACCTATAAAAAGATATAGCTACTGAAAAATTATTCAGTAGCTATATCTTTTTATGCTAATTTTTAAAGTTCTTCATCTGATGCAACTTCTACATCATCTACATTACTTTCATTATTTTCAAATTTTATTTCATCATTAACATCTTCAGAGTTCATATCTTTAAGAGCTTGATTTAAAACATCCATAGAGCTCTTAGCCTCTTCATCACTATATAAATCAAGTGATGGTAACTCTTTTAATGTTTCTAGTCCAAATTGTCTTAAAAATTCATCTGTAGTTCCATAAAGTATAGGTCTTCCTGGAACTTCCAATCTCCCTATATCCTTTATTAGTCCCTTTTCAACAAGCTTTTGAATTGCTGATTCCGACTTAACACCTCTTATTTCATCTATATCAATACGTGTAATTGGTTGCTTATATGCTATAATAGCTAAACTTTCTATAGATGCTTGTGAAAGTGAATGTCTTTTATTTTTCTTTAATAACTTTTGAATATAATCTGAATTTTCGCTTTTAGTAACTAATTGATAAGATCCATTTATACTTATTAATCTAATTCCTCTGCTTTCTTCTTCATATTCACTCATCATTTCTTTTATTATTTCTTCAACAACCTTATCTTTAATCTCTAAATTATTACTTAAATCTCTTAAAGATAAAGGTTCTCCACTTACAAATAGCATTGATTCTATAGCTGATTTTATATTAGACTTTCTAGATAGCTCTTTAAATTCATACTGCTTAACATCAATGTTACTCACTATCTCTCCTCCTCTTGATAAGTATATTTCCGAAACTCTCATCTTGATAAACGTTGATAGTTCTAATTTTTATAAGCTCAAGTAAGGCTAAAAATGTAACTACAGTTTCAAGCTTACAAGAACTTTCTTTCATTAAATCTTCAAATTCAATTACTTTATTTGAATTAACTCTTTCTAAAAGTTCATTCATTTTGTCTTCAACTTTATACTTATCTACGTATATTTTCTTTTGTACTACATTAAATTTATTTTGTTTTTCTCTATAGTTTTCTAATATTTTATTATAAATATTATATAAATCTAATAATGTTATATTTTTAAATATATCAACATTATTAACTGGCTCACTTTTAACTTCTTCAATTATTTCTGGCTTCTTACTATAAACATCACCTTGATTTATATATCGCTCTTTAAAGAATTCAGATACTGATTTTATCTTCTTATACTCAATTAGTTTTTCCATTAATCTCTTTTCAATATCTTCTTCATTTTCTTCCTCTTCTACTTTTATCTTAGGAAGAAGATTTTTTGATTTTATCTCTATTAATGTAGCTGCAACAACAATAAATTCTGATGTTATCTCAAGATCCATAACCTTTCTTGTATTAAGATACTCTAAATATTGATTTGTAACTTTATATATCTCTACATTATATATATCCATCTTATTCTTCTTTATAAGATGCAGTAATAAATCAAAAGGTCCTTCAAAATCTGCCACTTTTATCTTTGGCAATTCCATTAATTCATCCCGCCTTTGTGTTTTTATTATGCTACTTTTAAGGGTTTCATAACTTATATAATAACAATTTTCTTTTAAAAGAACAAGCCTTAAAGATGCTCATGGAAATATATATCATTAGGCTCATCTTGTAATTTATACTCCTCTACTAAAATATAAAAATCATTATCAAAGCATATCTTACCATAAATATTGATCCATTGTCCTTCTTTTAAATTAGATTCTATTCCCTTTGCTTTTATTTGTATTTTTTCCTTATCTGCTTGACAACATTTTATCATCTGCCTAGATATAATCATAAAATCTGAGCCTTCCTTATCTTTATCAATATATCCTAAAAATAATATATCTTTCCCCTCATATTCCTCCTTATGTTCTACAATTTTATTTAATATATCATAATTATCACTATTTATAATTATTGCATCAGTATGATTTTTAAGTAATAAATTTTCATTTATATTTTCATTCCCCTTTAATAATGGGAAAAGATATAATAAAACTACTCCAATACATAAAGTAAATGTTAAAGGAATAAATTTATTTGTAGTTTCTACTCTTCTTTTTATTGTAAAAATCCTACCAAATTGAAATACAGCAAAAATACTTAATATTATTATGCTCAAATAAAAATAAATAATCATATCACTACTTACAAAGTTGCTTATATTTCCGCTCCTTATTAAAAATACTATAGATAAGTCTAATAATATTAATATAATAAACCATATTAACTCATCAATATTAAATTTCTTCATACACACCTCTTATATCAGTTAAGAACTAAAAAACTTAAGTATCTAATATTTTTTAATTATACTACTGCTAAACATATTCCAAATACAACTATACAAATTATTAAAAGCAATTGTAATACAAAACTCTTTTTGAAAAATCCAAAAGATAATATTAAATTCTTTAAATCCATCATTGGTCCTAATATCAAAAATGCTATAACCCCTGGAACTCCAAAGTTGTCCATAAATCCTTTTGCAACAAAGGCATCTGCTTCTGAACATAATGACAATAAAAATCCTAATAGCATCATTATTCCTATTCCTACTACCTTTCCTGAGGTCATATCATTAATTAAGCTATCTTGAAGGAATACTACAAATATACTTGAAAGGAGTGCACCAAAAATAAAATAAATACTAATATTTAAAAACTCATTAGATGCATTTAATACTAAATTCTTTATTTTACCTCTTAATGAAATATAATAATTATTACTAAAAGTACAACAATCACAGTAAAGAGCAGCTTCTTCACTTTTTAAAACTTCTGTATTTTTCTTTTTATCATAAATAAACCCAATAATCATTCCAACTATTAAAGCTCCTATTACTCCACCTATTGTTCTATATATAACAATATTAATGTCATTAGGGAATGCATAATATGTAGACATAATTACAACAGGATTAACTATAGGTACTGACAACATAAATGTTATTCCAACTCCCGTAGGTAACCCCTTTTTTATTAAACTTCTTGTAATTGGAACTATTGCACACTCACATACTGGAAAAAATATTCCTGATATAGCAGCTATAAAATATCCTATGATACTATTTTTAGGAATTATTTTCTTTATTAATTCATCTGATACGTAAATTTGAATTAAAGCTGATAGTACTGCTCCTATTAATAGAAACGGTAATGCTTCAACGATAATCCCTAGGTAACTCCACATCCATGATTCAAATTTACTTATACTCACTTTCTCACCCGCTATCTTACTTTCTCATATACTCTATTAATTTTATCCTCATATTTCTTACTAACTTATCTTCTAATAACTTACTATTTTCTAATGCTAAATCAAAATTGTCATTACTTTCTGCTCTTATTATTTGTGCCTTATGATTCAAGCTTTCTAATAATTTAATCCCTTTTTCTACTTCTAATTTTTTTTCTATATTGCAGTTATTAATTACAATTACATCACTATTTTGTATAAATGGTAGCAATATTTCTCCCATATTCATAACGTAAAACTCAATATTTCTTCCATCACAAATAAAATAAATAGTAGAAAGCTTTATTAACTTTCCTGTTTCATTATCAAATACACATTTATATAAATGCTCTAAAGTATCTGTTCCGTTATATTCTATAATTATTCTATGAGGTTTATATTTTTTTACTATTTTGTATATTTCATTATTAAGCTCTAAACTTTCTCCCATAAAACTAATATGTTTTACACTTTGTCCATTTTCATTAAATTCATTTATTTGAGTATTTCCACTTTCACAAGTAACAACAACTATTTTTTCTTTATCTGCAATAGTTTTATTTATTAATGAATTAATAAAGGCTGACTTACCAGCCCCTAAAAATCCAGTAACTACCTCTACGCCAACCTTCATTTCTCCACCTTCTTAACTAAAAAACTTCTTAATTTTCTCTTTATTTAAATTAGTTCCAATAAATGAAATAACAGCATCTCCTCTATATGCTATCTTTTGCATATTTATTTCAGATAAAGTGTAATCAAATTGTTCTTTTCCATTTTTAGTATTAACAATACCTTTTGCTCTAATTATTTCACCAAATTCAAAACTATTTTTTATAAAATTAAACTTGCTTAATAGTTCTTCTTTAGATACATCTCTATCTATTTTTAAAGCAAAACTTTCAAATAAACTTTCTTCATTTCTTTCCTTTTTTATACTCCGAGTACTAGGATTACTCTTTCTAAAATTAATTTTTTCCTTTAAAATACCTCTATCTTTTGTTAAAAATACCTTTGGAATTAATTCCTCTGATTTTGTATTACTCCATTGTCTTCCCATTATTATTGCTCTAGAATTTAATTTACTAATTTCTTCTTCTAATCTTTTTACTTCTTCAATACTAATATTTTGTGTTCTACTTAAAATTATAATATCTGCATTTTTTATTTGATTAATAAAAAAACTCTTAAAATTCGTTAAGTACAAATCAAATTTCTCTGCATCTACCACAGTTATAGCTTTTTCTACTTCGGCTATATCCTTTAATTCTTTTTCATTAAATACTTTTTTTATGTCACTTAATTTTGCCACTCCTGTTGGTTCAACTAAAAGTCTATCTACATTACAGTTTTCCACAACATCTATTATTGACTCTTTAAAATCTCCGGTAACTTGACAACAAATACACCCAGCATTTATTTCCTTTACTAAAGTATTCGTTCTTTTTAAAACTTCACCATCAATACTTACTTCTCCAAATTCATTTTCAATAATAGCAATTTTATCTTTATAGTAACCTTCTTCTATAAGTTTTTTAATTAACTGTGTCTTTCCAGCTCCAAGAAATCCAGAAAAAATCTCTACTTTAACACTCATAATCTATTACTTTCCCTTATTATTCTTCTCAAAAAATTCTATGATTTATATATAACATTTATGCAAATTTTATTTTCTAAGTACTTTTGAATATTATTATAATTTATACATATAATAATATTGTAAATGTATCACTAAATTGTGAACGTTATACAACAAAAAGGAGCTGCCATTTAGCAACTCCTTTTTAAGTTATCTTTTATTATTTTTACTTGTGTAATGCATCTAAAACTAATTGAGCTGTAGAAACATTTGTTGCAAGTGGTATTTCATATACATCACATAATCTTAACAATGCATTGATATCTGGTTCATGTGGTTGTGATGTTAATGGGTCTCTTAAAAATATAACTAAATCTAATTTTTGTTCAGAAACTAATGCACCTATTTGTTGATCTCCACCAAGTGGACCACTTTTTAGTCTATGAATTTCTAAATTAGTATTTTCCATTATTCTTAAACCAGTTGTTCCTGTTGCATAAAGCTCTAATTTAGATAGTCTATCTTCATTTGCTTTTGCAAAATTAACCATCTCATCTTTTTTCTTATCATGTGCAATTAATGCTACTCTCATCTGTATTCTCTCCCTTTTCTATTAAACTTTATATAAATTAAAATTTATAACTAAATTATTTTTTAGAAACATATATATTATCTTTTATATAGAATCTCCATAAAAAATCTTTTGCCTCTTCAGCATAATCTATTCCTATTCTCTTACTTTCAACAATTTCAAAATCATTACTATTTTCATCAATAATATATACAGGCCCCTTCTCATAAAGCTTTACTGCATTTAAATCCTTATTTAATAGATAAGCTAAGCATAACTTTGAAGGGCCATTAGTTAAATTTTTTAATTGAGTTTTTGTAAGTTCATCATACTTCTTATTATATCTAATCTCAGAAATATAATCCAACTCATTAATTGGTTCCAGAGCTCTAATTAAAACAGCTTCAGCTACATCCTTTTTATTAGTAACAACATTAAAGCAATGATATAATCCATATATAAAATAGATATATGAAACTCCTGCATCCTCATATAATATTTCTGTACGCTTAGTTCTACGACCATTATATGCATGACAAGCTTTATCTATTGCTCCTATATATGCTTCTGTTTCAACAATCTTTCCTTTTAAAATTTTCCCATCAACTTCTCTAACTAGCACTTTTCCAAGTAAATCTTGTGCAACCTCTAGAGCACTTCTATTATAAAACTCTTTACTTATAATCATTTGTATCTCCTAAATTTAAATAAAGATATATTATAATTAATAGTATTTCTTATAATAGCTATTAAAATACTTCCTTATTTAACCTTTGCACCACATTCACCACAGAACTTCGAATCACTTGCAATTGTTGCTCCACATTCACTACAGAATTTATTTTTCTTTTCTGTGTTTTCAATAGCTACAACCTTTGTTCCACAATTACTACAGAATTTTGCTCCTTCACTTAAAGCTTCTCCACAGTTTTTACAAATGTTCTTACTACTATTACTTAATGATGAACTTTGTTCCATATTTTTCTTCATTTCATTCATCATATTTATTCCCATTTGCATTCCCATACCGGCTTGAGCCATATTAGCCATACTACTATTAGGATTTTTCTCCATAGCTTCAGTCATAGCCACATTTTGATAATGTCCTATATTACCTACCATTCCATATGCAGCATTTTTATTAATCATATTTTGTACTGAATCAGGATAGCTAAAGTTTTCAATATTTAATGTTGTTACAGTTAGACCTATCTTAATCATTTCCATGTCTAAATCTGTTTTTATACCTTTTGCTATTTCAAAAGAATTTGCTTGTAAATTAAACATATCCTTTCCTTCTCTAACAATCCATTTCATTAAAAGTTGATCAACTACAGCTAAAGCTCTTTGCTTTACATCATCTACAGTAAATTGGCTTTTAATTCCTGCAATTTTATCAATTAAAACCATATGATCACTTATTTTAACATTAAATGAACCAAAAGCTCTTATTGGCATTCCTCCAGGCATTCCTGGTGCTTGAATATTAATTGGGCTTTTAGTACCCCACTTTACTAAAAATTCTTTAGTATTTATAAATAAAACTTCAGCCTTAAGACCTGTTTTAAACCCAAACTTAAATCCTTTTAATGTTGATAAAAGTGGAATTATTTCTGTTTCAATTTCGTAATTACCCTCTTCAGTGAACACACCTTCAACTTTTCCATTATGCATAAATATAGCATCTTGACCAGGTCTTATAATCAATCTACTATTCTTTTTTATTTCACTATTTTTCCATTTCCAAAAAATAACGTCATTTCTAGTTTCATTCCATTCAATTACGTCTAAAAATTGGTTACTAAATAAACCCATTACGCTTCCTCCTGCTATTTATACTAGCATTGTTTTATTGTTTATTTTCTTTTAATTTAGCTAATTCATCCTCAACTGCATTGCTACTAGAACCTTTTAAGGCTGCTAACTCATCTTCTACTGAAGAATTCTTAGTATCATATTTACTCATTAAATCATCTATACTATCAGTTGGCTTTGAATTTAATTCAGCCATTGCATTAGCTTCATCTAACATTCTATTAGCCTTTTCTTCCATTCTGCTAAAAGAATCTATACTTGAAGCAGAGTTGTTAATTGAAGAACCCATCTTATTAATTCTTTCTTGCATTTTAGCAGTTGCCATTTTTGCTTTAATTGTACTTTTTCTTTCATTAAGCTCTTCTATTTGCATATTTAATTTATTATACATTTGCTTCATCTTTTCAGAATTAGCTTTTGCAGTTTCATATTTGCTATTAAGTGCTGTTAATTTTTCTGTTAATGATGCTTTTTTAGCTAAGAATTGTCTCGCATCATCATCATTTCCTGCCTCTACAGCTCTTTTTGCATAGTCTAACATTTTATTTACATCACTTTGACATTCATCAACTTCTCTTTTAGCTCTAGTTTCCTCCGCCATAATTGATGCAGTTTCTGCTTTAACCTTATTCAAGTCATCATTTAAATTTCTCATTAATTGATCTATCATTTTAACTGGATCTTCAGCTTTATCTAATAAAGCATTAATGTTAGATGACATTATATCAGTAAACCTTTTTAATATTGACATATATATTCCTCCTAAATTCATTACCTTTATTTATACAACTATATTCTACCATTATTTAATTCAAAACAAAATCCATTATTTTTTATTATATATAATTTTTAACTATATACTAATAGAAAAAGAGCTATTTTCTATAGCCCTATAAAATTGTTCCATATAATTTATCTTCTTTTGTATATACAGTAACAGTAAATGTTCCTAATGGTCTAAAATTTCCATTAGTAGCAGATAAATATCCTCTAAACTCCAATGTTACTTGATCTTCTAACTTCTCTTGTAAAATTACTTTATCTACTTTAAAGTAAATAGGATCATCTTCACCAACTTCAAATTGTTCACCTAAAAAATATACATTTTGCATAATATTTTCTTTTTCTTCACCTGAAATTAGCTCAACTTCATCACTTTCGCTATTCCAGTCACTTACAATAAAATCATATACACCTTGATTTTTAGCTAAATATTCTGTCAGTAAATTTAATCCGAAATCTACTTCTTTATATTCACCTTCAACATATGGAATATCTCCATAATCATGATATATTAAATCTCCATCATTTAATATATTTATATCTTTACTAGATTCATATATTTTCCCAAGAGCTGTAAATTGTGTATAAACCTTAGGCTCTTCTACTATATTTTCAACTTCTACAACTTCATTATTTATATTATCATTGCTATTTACATCATTATTATTACTTGAACAACCAGTTAATAATCCTAACATAATAATAGCGCATATTATCTTTTTATTCAAAATACTCACCTTCCCCCTTATATTTTAATATAAAAAAAGAGATTAATCCATTATATAAATGTTTTAATCTCTTTAAATATATTAATTTTCTTTAAACACCTTTTTTAAATAAATTTTTCATATTATCCTTTAAGTTATCTATGAATCCACCCTTTTCAACATCTCTATCACAATATAGCTCCACTTCTCCAACCTTTTGATCATCTAGATATACTTCGCATTTTCCTACAACTTCACCTTCTGTGTAGCTATCTTTCATTTCATCTAATACTATTTTGTTTATTGGTTCTCCATCGCTACCCTTTAAAGTAACAATGATTAAGTCATCTTTTGCTTTTGCTATAAAGAATCTATCATTACTCTTACCTAAATAAACAGTTTCTACATCATCATCTTTATTAAATAATTTCTTACCTTCATATTTAGAGAATCCATAATTCATTAGCATACTTGCATCACGGTTTCTAACTTTATACGTTGGTGCTCCCATTATTACTGCAAGCATTCTAACATTATTTCTAACAGCTGTAGCACTTATACAGTACTTAGCTTCTTGTGTAAATCCTGTTTTTAATCCATCACAACCATCAAAGAAACGAACTAATTTATTATGGTTTACTAATTCTATTGGGCTCTTTCTTCCTTCAGATATAGTTTCCATATATGTACCACTATATTTTAATATTGTAGGGTGTTTTAATAATTCTAATGACATTATAGAAATATCTCTTGCAGTTGTTACATGTCCCTCTTCTGGTAAACCATTACAATTCTTAAATGTTGTATTTGTCATACCTAATTCTTTAGCACGTTCATTCATAGCCTTTACAAACTCATCTGTTGAACCGCTTAAAAATTCTGCCATAGCAACAGCAGCATCATTTCCTGAAGCAATAGCTATACCTTTTAGTATTTCTTCTACTGTTCTAACTTCACCAACATCAAGAAGCATAGTGCTTCCACCCATTTTTTTAGCATTTTCACTACAAATAATTTTGTCATCCAAACTTATTTTTCCACTATCTACAGCTTCCATTGCAAGTAACATTGTCATTATCTTTGTAACAGATGCTGGTGCAAATTTTTCGTCTGGATTCTTTTCATACAATACTGCCCCACTTATGGGTTCAATAAGTAATGCAGATTTTGCATCTACATTCATTCCTTCCTCTAAACATGCAGTATAAATATCATTTGGATATACTTCTTCTGAATTTTCTTTAACTGCAGCAATTGGAATAACTGTATTTAAACATAATAAACATAAAAGAATAATAGAGACTTTGTTAAATATTTTCTTTTTCATTTGTTCTCCTCCTTTTAAGCTTATTATTTCCTAAAAAAATAAAAATATGATAAAAAGAATTTAACATTCTTTTTATCATATTTTATAAACATTAAGTTATTATAGAGCTTAATGGGATTACCGAAATCACCTCTAGGAATCTTAAGCTAACCTTAAAACTACTTAATATACTATTTTACTATATCATATATTAATGGTATATTTAAATCATAGCTATCTTCAATAACTATATTCTCTAAGATGCTTTTTCTAGCCTTTTCAATTTTCTCTTCACTATTTGAGTGTATGTATGCTAGAACATCTCCTTTATTAACTTTTTCGCCTCTTTTTTTATTTAAAACAATTCCTACAGCTAAATCAATTTTACTTTCCTTAGTTGCACGACCTGCTCCTAATTCCATTGCTATAAGACCAAATGCTTCTGCATGAATTTTTGTTATATAACCATCTACAGGTGAAGTAACTTTCTCTACATATTTTGCTTGAGGGAACTTACTATAGTCATCAATTGGAGTAATATCTCCACCTTGTGCCTTAATAAAGTCCTTAAGCTTTTCTAATCCTTTTCCATTTTCTATATTTTCCATAAGCATTTTTCTTGCTTCTTCTTCACTTTCTGCCATTTTAGCACAAAATAACATATTTGAACCAATTGTTAATGTTAATTCTAAAAGGTCCTTAGGTCCATTGCCTTTTAATAATTCTATAGCTTCTATAACTTCTAAACTATTTCCAATAGCATATCCTAAAGGTTGATCCATATCAGATATAACTCCAATAGTTTCTCTTCCTAAATGTTTTCCTATATCAACCATTTCTTGAGCTAATTCTTTAGCTGTTTCTGGTGTCTTCATAAATGCACCATCACCAACTTTAACATCTAAAACTATCGCATCTGCTCCTGAAGCTAATTTCTTACTCATTATACTTGATGCAATTAAAGACATATTATCAACTGTTGCTGTAACATCTCTTAATGCATATAACTTCTTATCTGCTGGAACTAAGTTTCCACTTTGCCCCATTATAGCAATATTGATTTTATTAACATTTTCCATGAATTGCTCTTCTGTTAGTTCAACTGAAAACCCTTTAAATGTTTCTAGCTTATCAATAGTTCCTCCAGTATGCCCAAGGCCTCTTCCTGACATTTTAGCAACTGGAATTCCAAGTGATGCTACTAAAGGAGTTAAACAAATTGAAGTTTTATCTCCAACTCCACCTGTAGAATGTTTATCTACTTTTATACCTTTTATACTGCTTAAATTTATTTTATCTCCAGATTCAACCATAGCATTAGTTAAATCTGCTGTTTCTCTCTTATTCATCTTATTAAAGAAAATTGCCATAAGCATTGCTGATGCTTGATAATCTGGTATTTCTCCTTTAGTAAACCCGTCAACAAAGAAGTTAATTTCTTCTGTTGTTAACTCTTCACCTTTTCTCTTTTTCATAATTAAATCATACATTCTCATAAGTCTTTCCTCCTCTAGCTACTTTATTATATCATTCAAGAAACTTTTACCTACTAATTCATTTTGTACATTAAAGAAATCTAGTATAGTTTTTCCTATATCAGCAAATGTTTCCCTTGTTCCAATATTAACACCTGGTTTAACATTTTTACCATATACAAGAACTGGTATATGTTCTCTTGAGTGATCTGTGCTACTAGTAGTTGGATCGCAGCCATGGTCTGCTGTAATTATAAGGATATCATCCTCTGCCATTTTACTATAGATTTCTTGTAATCTATTATCAAAATCCTCAAGTGCTTTTCCATATCCTTCTGGATCATTTCTATGTCCATACATCATATCAAAGTCAACTAGATTTGTAAAAATAAGTCCTTCTTTTACAGTATCCATATATTCTAAAGTCTTATCAACACCATCCATATTGCTCTTAGTATGAACTGCACTTGTAACACCCTTACCATTATAAATGTCTTCTATTTTCCCAACGGCTGCAACTTCATAATTTGCATCTTTTAAATATTCAAGCATAGTTTTATTAAATGGATCTAATGCATAATCTCTTCTGTTTGAAGTTCTTTTAAAGTTTGGAGCTTCACCAATGAAAGGTCTTGCAATAACTCTTCCTACCGCCCATTTATCAACAAGCATATTTCTTGCTATTTCACACATTTCATATAATCTTTCAACTGAAATAACATCTTCGTGTGCAGCAATTTGGAATACACTATCTGCAGAAGTATATATAATAGGATATCCAGTCTTTACATGCTCTTCTCCCAAATCTTCAATTATTTGAGTTCCTGAAGCTACTATATTTCCTAATATACCTTCAACTTTTGCTCTTTTCTTAAACTCATTTATTATTTCCTCTGAGAATCCATTTGGATAAGTATTTAAAGGTTCTTCAAGTATAACACCACCTATTTCCCAGTGTCCTGTTACAGTATCTTTTCCCTTAGATGCTTCTTCACATCTACCAAAAGCTCCCATTGCCTTATCATACTTTTTAGGGCCATTTACACCTTCTATATTACCTATTCCTAATTTTTCTAATTCATTTATATTAAGACCTTTACATTTTTCATATACATGGTCTAACGTATGGCTTCCTTCATCTCCATATAGTTTTGCATCTTTTAATTCTCCAACTCCAACACTATCTAGTACTACTAATATAGCTCTTTTCATATTATTTTCTCCTTTCGTATATAAAGCCCCTTTTTAAAGCATTTAAGCTCTTGGATGGGAGTTCTTATAAACTAAGTTTATTTTATCATTATTTATTATCTCATAGTAAGTATCCATATAAGTTAATACTTGATTTCCTAAAAGCTTTTGTACTGCCCTTACATTTGCTCCATTTTGTAATAAATGTACTGCAAAAGAATGTCTAAAGGTATTTAAATTAACATCCTTATTTATTCCAGCTTTATGAGAATACTCTTTTACTATTCTCCAAACTCCTTGTCTAGTTAATTGATTACCATTTAAATTTACAAATAAATTAGGTACTCCAGCTGAAGCAATCATATCTCTTATAGCTAAATAATCCTTTAATGCGGCTTCTGCACTTCTACCTATTGGTATAAGTCTTTCATAATTTTTATTATCATGACATCTAACATAGAGTAAATCAAGATTTACGTCCTCTACTGATAGATTAATTATTTCTGAAACTTTCATACCAGTTGCATACATTAACTCTAATAAAGCATTGTCTCTTATGCCCTTATTACAATCTTTATCAACTATTTTAATTATCTTATCTACTTCCTCCACAGTTAATATTTCTGGAAGCTTTTTAGATTGATCCGTACTCTTATAATATATCTTTGGTATATCCCTAATTATTTTTTGCTCTTTTAAATAATTATAAAAACTTCTTAAACTAATAACAATTCTACTTATAGACCTTTCAGATTTTCCCTCTTCTAAAAGATGATCTATATAATTTTTAACTGTTACATTATCAGTTTCATCTAAATATATATCTTTACTATTTAGATATTTAATATACAAATTAACATCAGTTACATAAGCATAAACAGTATTATCACTTTTATGACTTTCAAGTAATGACTCCCTATATTCATTTACTATTTCTTTCATAATTCTCCCCATTCCCACCTTATTTATTATTATTCGACACTTGCTTTTAAATTCCTTTTATAATTATTTATTTATTAAACAACTTTATAAACATTTGTTACTACGAACTTAATGATATTTGGACAAATATATGCTTCAATAAAAGTACCGATAATAAATACACATGCAAATACCCCTATCTTTAAAATTAGTTCTCTCTCTACTATTGTATTTACTTTACCTTTATTAAAGAACCTATCTTTAAGTTTTGTTGAAGAAAATTCAATTCCTACTATACTTAATGCAATAAAACAAGGAATATAAATAATATTCTGTGGTATTGTAGAAGCTAAAGCCAGCCATACCCCTTTTCCTTCAAAAGTTGAAATTAGAAAACTAAAAGTATATCCTAATGTAAATCCTTTAACAAGATCTACAAGCAAAATTACAGGCGTACCAAATACGGTAAATGATAATGCTATTATTATTGTTATAAGAATCAGATTTTTCTTAAGTACATTTAATAATAAAACCTTACTATTTACTGGCTCCTTAACAATACTTTCTGTAAATGTAGAAAAATAGCTTGTAAGATCACTAGCATCATTTACATTCATATATTTTACTATATATGTACCTAATGCTATTCCTACACAGAAAAATATAAAAACCATTAAATAAAAAAACTTATTTTCCTTTTTATTTAAGCTTAATTTACTTATTATATTCACTGAAAACACCTCCATATTGTTATATGTTAATAATATGATGGGATTTTCAAGTATATTCATAATTGAATATATGTAAATTGTAATTTTATATAAATTTTTTTATTTTTTTAATTTTTTCTTTTATTTCATTTAAATCTAAACTATAATTTACCTCTAATATCCTTATAACTTCTTGAATATCTTCAATTTCATTTAACTTTTTTTCTTTTTCAACTTGACCTCTTCCTAATCTATCACTTACAAACATTAAAATCATATCGTTTAAATCTACATCTTTTACTAATTCATTTGTTTTAGCAAAAGGTAAATTTTTAATTATATAGAGATGATGCATGTGATATCTTACTAAATTTAAAATCCTTTGTTTTTCATCACCCTTATAATCATAGTATGTTAATAGTTTATCTGCTATTTTTTCTCCTTCAGTATCATGATTATATGATATCAACCTCCCTTGTTTATTTTTTTTAGTTGTAGTCCCTTTTCCTAAATCATGTAATAAAGCGCCTAACATAAAGCTTCCTTTATCATTTGCATAATCTTTTATTTTAGCTGCAGTATCAACAACTTGCTTTAAATGATTCCACACATTTCCTTCTGGATGATACTTTTTATTTTGTTCTATTTTCTCTAAATCTATTAATACTTCTAAGGGCGTATTTTTTAGCGAAGTTTTTATTTCTTCTAAATAAATTGATGGTTTATCACAAATAAGTAAATTTTCTTGTATTTCTTTTAATTTATTTACCTCCATGTTTTTCTCCTTTTTTATATTTTTTTCATATTTTCTTTTATAATTAGTTTTCCTACATTGTCTTATTTTAAAACAAATTATTTTCATAATACTTTATTATTTTAATTGTAATAATATATTTAATTTTAGGGTAATTTAAATATATTATTTATTTGAGGTGTAGTTGTTTTGGAAGAATTATTTAATAAATATTTACCTATACTTATTCATTTATTTGAACTTATGGGAATTTTAATATTAACATTGGGGGTTTTTACAGCCTTTTATCATTATATTCAAAAAAGATTCTTTAAAAAGGATATTAATATTAAATATGAATTTGCAGATGTTATGATTACCACTTTAGATTTTAAATTAGCTGCAGAAATATTAAAAACTGTAATTATAAAGAATATGGATGAACTAATAATAATTGGAGCTGTATTCATTTTAAGAATAATTATGACATTTGTTTTAGAAAGAGAAATGAAATTTGAAAAAACTGAATCAAAACTGTAGCTATTTATATGTTGTTCAATATAACTTTTATACTATTCACCATAATATTATCCTTATGTACAAATAATTATGTTTTATATTAATTAGATTCATTTATCTATCTAATATAAAACAAAAAAACATAATCAAAAAACACTTTTATTTATTGAATCTTATATCAATAAATAAAAGTGTTTTTGTTATCATTAAGCTTAAGAAACTTTATTCTTAAGTCTTAGCTTGTCTGCAATAATTGCTATAAATTCTGAATTTGTTGGCTTACCTTTATCATTGTGAACAGTATATCCAAATAATTTATTAATTGCTTCAATTTGTCCTCTTCCCCAAGCAACTTCAATAGCGTGTCTTATTGCTCTTTCAACTCTTGAAGCAGTTGTATTGTATTTCTTAGCAATTGAAGGATATAATTCCTTAGTCACAGCTGATAATAATTCCATATCATTAACAACCATTGTAATAGCCTCTCTTAAATACATATACCCTTTAATGTGTGCTGGCACACCAATTTCATGAATTATGTTTGTAATTTCAGTTTCTAAATCTACAGGTCCTCTATTGCTTGTGCTTATTATTTCACTTGTTGTCATTGCAACTTGCTTTTTAACAGGTTCATTTTCTATTGCTGTTGTATCATTAAACATATCTCTTATACGTTTAGTGAAAATATCCATATCAAATGGTTTTACAACATAATAATCAGCCCCTAAAGTTATAGCTCTTTGTGTTATTTTATCTTGTCCTACTGCAGATAAAACAACTATTCTAGGGAATTTTTCTAAATTCATTGAATTTAACTTTTCTAAAACCCCTAATCCGTCTAAATGAGGCATAATTATATCTAAAACCACTAAATCCGGTTGTTTCTCCTCAATTAGTGTTAAAGCTTCTCTACCATCTTTTGCGATTCCTGTTACAACTATATCTCTTTGATTTAAAAGATAATCATTTAAAATACTGCAAAATTCTTTGTTATCATCTGCAATAATTACTGAAATTTTGTTTCCATCCATGTTTTCTCTCCCTTTCTACCCACTATAATATATTATTTGAAAATTTAAAGCTTCCAATTTCCCACATAACTTATTTAACATTATTAAATCCTATATTTTAAATTAAGTTATATTTAGTTGTTTTTTAACTTCATTGAGTATATTATAACATAAATTTTAAAATAATAATAGCTTATTTTACATTATTTTGAAATTTTTTTAGAAAAATGTTAAGAAAATTTGGGTTGATTAATATATACCTTTTAAAACAACAAGATATAGCATTTTCTACTTGTTATTTTAGCTATATCTTGTTGATAATTTTCTAAATTTATTTTAATTTATTATCCCTGCTTCTTCAAGCATCCATTCAATATATATTCCATATCCGATATCAGGCTTATTAATTAAAACGTGAGTAACAGCACCTACAATTTTATTGTTTTGAATGATTGGACTACCACTCATTCCTTGAACTATTCCACCTGTTTTACTTAAAAGTTCTTCATCTGTAACTCTAATTATCATACTCTTAGGTCCACATTTATCTTGCTGTAATAATTTAACAATTTCTATATCATATTCTTTTGGTCCTTCTTCATCTACAGTAGTTATTATAGTAGCAGGTCCTTCTACAACCTCATTTCTAAATCCTACTGACATTGGTTCACTGAAATTAGGATTTACTAAAGCTTTATTAGTATTTCCAAATATCCCTGATGATGAATTACTTTCAATTGTTCCTATAGAACTTTTTTCATTTACAAATAATCCTCTTAATTCACCTGGAATACCTTTTTCACCTTTGCGCACACTTAATATTGATGCTGATAATAAATCACCATCTTTAATCATAAATGTAGTATTAGTATCACCATCTGTAATAGGATGACCTAAAGCTCCAAAAGTATCAGTACCTTCATGATAGAAAGTTAATGTTCCTATACCTGCAGTTGAATCTCTTACCCATAAACCTAATTTATAAGTTTCATCTTCTTTAACAAGTTCAATATCCTTATTAAACTTACATCCTTGACGCATAAATTCTACATTTACTACATTAGTATCACTTTCTTTTATTAAAGATCCTAAGTCTTTAGCACCTTCAATATCTTTTCCATTTACTTTAAGTAAAACATCCCCTAATTGCAATCCAGCTACTTTTGCTGGGCTACTCTCAGTTCCTGCTCTAGTTTCAATATCTGAAAAACCAACAACTAAAACACCTTCAGTAGATAACTTTATTCCTACACTTGTTCCTCCAGGATATAATTTTATATCATCTAATTTTTGTACCGCCACTGATTTTATAGGAATTAATCCTAAAAAGTCAATGTTAACCTTATCCTTAGATAGCTTTACAGTATTAAATACACCTTGATTATGCATAGATATATCTGATACTTCCATGCTATCATTGATATATATTTTCTCTGGCAATTTTAAAACACTAAAATATGCTATTAATGCCAAAATAGCTATTGGAGCAGTAATTATACTAAAATACTTTAATATTTTTTTTAACATTTTATCTCCTCCCTTGCTTCTGACATTAATTTTCCCTGTATCGTTTTTTTATATGCTGTATTAAGATTGTTAACACAGTCAAAAATTAATAAGTTAATAAATTTTGTATAAAAAAAATAAAACCATGCTAAATTACCATGATTTTATTCTTTACCGTATTGCTAAGCCTTATGTATGTTTTTCTTAAATATTTTTCATTTCTTTCTTCTTTATTTCGGCAAATTTCACCATTTCTGATGCATTTTCGATAGTAACATCACTTATTTCATCTCCGCCAACCATTTTAGCAATTTCTCTAATTTTATCTTCTCTTGTTAACATTCTTATTCCTGTAAATGTCTTTCCTTCTAAAACATGCTTAGATACAAAGTAATGATTATCAGAAAGTGCCGCAATTTGTGGTAAATGAGTTATACATAATACTTGATGTTTTAATGAAACTTCATACATTTTTTCTCCAACACGCTTTCCAATAGTTCCACTAATTCCAGTATCTATTTCATCAAAAATAAGTGTTGGTATTTTATCTTTATCTACAAACACACATTTTAAAGCAAGCATTATTCTTGATAACTCTCCACCAGATAATACTTTTTCTAATGGTTTTAAAGGTTCACCTGGATTTGCTGATACTAAAAATTGAACTTCATCATAACCTCTTGAATTCATTTCATCAGTTAAGCTAACTTCAATTTTTATTATTGCTTTTTCTAAACCAACATAAGATAATTCTTTTTTTATATTTACTTCTAGTATTTCCGCTGCCTCAACTCTTAAATCATGAAGTTTTTTACCTATAACCTTCATTTTTTCTTCAATAATAATAAGTTCTTCTTTTAACTTATTTACTATCTCTTCAGCGTTTACTAATTCATTATATTTTTCTTTTAAATTTTTTAAATTATCTAAAATCTCTTGTATTGAGTTTCCATATTTTTTCTTATATAAACTTATAGTATATATTCTCTCATTTATTTGTGCCAATCTATCTTCATCATATTGTATTTCACTACCTATATCACGAATTTCCCTTGTTACTTCTTCTAAATTATAAAAGGCTTCTTCTATTTGACTTTTCTTCTCCCTTATTATTTCAGAGTGGTTTTCAACTAATGATAATTCAGAAATAACCTTTGATAATCCTTCTAATACTGAAATTCCTTCATTTGATGAATTTAAATATCCATAAGATTTTACTAAGCTATTTGATATTTTTTCTGCATTTGATAACATATTAAATTCATCTTTTAGATCTTCTTCTTCATTAACCTTTAAATTTGCTTTTTCTATATCTTCTATTTGAAATTTAATATAATCAGCTAATTTTTCTCCATCTTCATTTCCTGTTAGGCTATTTATCTTTTCAACATTTTCTAAATAATTACCTCTTAATACTTCATATTCTTTAAGTAAATCTTTTATTTTATCATAATAAAATTCATCAACATATAAAATATGAGTACCTTTATTTAATAAATTTTGATTTTGATGTTGACCGTGAATATCTAATAGCTTTTCTCTTATTTTTTTCAATTGTGATAATACAATACTTCTATTATTTACTTTTATTAAGCTTTTACCATGTAATGTAGTTTCTCTACGTATAATTAGCATTTCATCTTTTTCTATGCCTAATTCCTCTAACACTTCATAAATTTCATCATTTTCAATAGAAAATACGGCTTCTACTATTGTTTTATCTTCTCCATATCTTATTTGATCTTTAGAAAATTTTCCGCCTAATACATAATCTATAGTGTCTATAAGTATTGATTTACCTGCACCGGTTTCTCCTGATAATATATTAAATCCTGCTCCAAACTCAACAGATAACTCTTGAATTAATGCAAAATTCTTAATATTTAATTCAATTAGCATTATACCCCACCTTTATAAAATTAAGAAATCATCTTTCTAACCTTAGAAATCAACTCTAAAGCTTTTTCATCAGTTCTAACTAATACAAAAATAGTATTATCTCCTGCTATTGTTCCTGCAACGTCATTTGCATATAAAGTATCAATTGCCTCTGCAGCAGCTGATGCAGCACCTGTTAATGTTTTTATAACAACAAATTTATCAACTTGTTCTACACCTATAGCTGCATTTTTTAATATGCTATAAAGTTTATCATTTATATCACGCTCTTCTTTTGCTGAAGATATATATTTATATTTTCCTGATTCACTTTGCATTTTTACTAATTTTAATAATTTTATATCTCTTGATACAGTTGCTTGAGTTACATCAAATCCTGCATATTTAAGAGCTTCTGCTAATTCTTCTTGTGTTTCTATATCATTATTGTTAATAATCTCTAGTATCTTACTATGTCTTTTTGATTTCATTTTTAATCACCTTCTCTATTTGTTAATAAAGTTCATTGATCAGTACAAAAATTACTTTTTATATTAAAATTCTAGTTATATTAATTATCAAAAAACTTTCTAGTTATCTAATATTTTTTTCCTCAAAACATTAAAATAATCATAATTATCAAATAATAAAATCTTTGCAACATCTTTAGCTTTTTTAATTATTATAGAAGTATTATCTTTGATTTCTCTAGCTTCTTGACCATCAAAAGTTAAATAAATCTCTCCATTATAATTTTCAGCCTTAATTAAAATCTCACTACTACTCTTTAATACAATTGGCTGCATTCCTCTAGTATGTGGGCAAATAGGTGTTAATGTTATAACTTCTACATCCGGATACACAAAAGGTCCTCCTGCTGAAAATGAGTATGCTGTAGAACCTGTTGGAGTTGAAACTATTAATCCATCTCCTTTGAAAGTATAATATAATTTCTTATCTATATATACTTCAAACTTTGCCATTCTTGATAATGTTCCTCTAGCTATTACAACATCATTTAAAGCCTTACTATTAATATCTTCATTTTCATCATCACTTTTACATTCTAAAAGTATTCTGTTTTGAATAGTATATTGTCCATTTTTTATCTTATTTAAAGCTTCACCTAAATCTTGTATCTCTATACTTGACAAAAATCCTAAATTCCCTATATTTATTCCCAAAATAGGAACATCATATTTCCCATTAATATCTCTAGCTATACCAAGTAAAGTTCCGTCTCCCCCTAAAACTATAAGTAAATCTAATTTATCATCAAATTTATACTTATTCATTTCATAACTATTAAGTATAGTTATTTTAGGGTTCTTAAATATATTTGTAATTTTTTCAATAACTAAAGATAATATTTTTCCCTCAGTGTCTTTTGAAGGATTTAATGCTATTACAATATTTTTCATATTAACTCCCTTTACTATCCTTATATACCTATAGCCAGCTTTTAAAGCTGGCTATGAGATTCATTTACAATATCTTCAATTTGACTTAACTCAAAATTTCCTTCTCGTTCTTTATCTTTAGTAAAGTAAACAAGATATTCTCTATTTCCTTCTGGGCCTTTAATTGGTGAGTAACTTAATCCTAGTACATTAAATTCATTTTCTAATAAAAAGTTTATTATTGTATTTATAACTTCTAAATGTACTTCTTTATCTCTTACAACACCTTTTTTACCAACTTTATCTCTTCCAGCTTCAAACTGTGGCTTTATTAATGCTACAACTTCACCTTTATCTCCTAATAATGCCTTTACAGCTGGCATTATTGTTCTTAATGAAATAAATGATACATCTATAGATGCAAAATCTAAGGCTATACCAATATCTTCTGGAGTTACATATCTAATGTTGGTTTTTTCCATACATACAACTCTTTCATCAGTTCTAAGCTTCCAAGCAAATTGCCCATATCCTACATCTACAGCAAATACTTTAGATGCATTATTTTGAAGCATACAATCTGTAAATCCTCCTGTTGATGCTCCTATATCCATGCATACTTTATTTGTAAGGTCAATTCCGAAAGTATTCATTGCTTTTTCTAATTTTAAGCCTCCACGACTTACATACTTAAGTTTTTCGCCCTTAAATACTATATCAGCATCAACTTTAACTTTTTCTCCTGCTTTATCTACTCTTTGACCATCAACAAATATAAGCCCTGCCATAATATTAGTCTTTGCTTTCTCTCTTGATTCACAAATTCCTTTTTCAACTAATAATATATCTAATCTTTCTTTCTTAGATGCCATATTTTTCTCCTTTATCCTAAAATGTTTATAACACATTTTTCTATAGCTTCTGCATCAAGACCTGCATCTTTATATAGTAAATTAACATTTCCGTGAGGAACAAATTTATCATCAAATCCTAAAGATTTAAATTTACTCTTAAAATTAAGCTTACTTAATTCCATTAATACATAGCTTCCAAATCCACCATTTATAACATTATCTTCAATAGTTATAATGCTATATCCTTCATCAACTAGCTCTTTTAACATTTCAATATCTATAGGTTTTACAAAAGTTGCTCCTATAATGGTAGGGTTAATTCCTTTTTTAATTAATGCTTTTCTTGCAATCATTGCATGCTGTACCATTTTTCCTACAGCTATTATCGCAACTTTATCTCCATTAATTATCTTTTCCCATTTTCCGTATTTTATTTCTTTAAGTGCAGATACATCTTCACAACAATCTGCTCCTCTTGGATATCTTATTGCAACAGGCCCATTTTGATTTAAAGCCCATTTTAACATTATAGATAATTCTTCTAAATGCTTAGGTGCTAAAACTACCATGTTAGGTACTGCACATAAATAAGATAAATCAAATACTCCTTGATGTGTTTCTCCATCATCTCCTACAATTCCAGCTCTATCTATAGCAAAAACTACAGGCAAGTTTTGAATACAAACATCATGTATAATTTGATCAAAAGCTCTTTGTAAAAAGGTTGAATAAACTGCAAAAACTGGTTTTAAACCAGCACTTGCCATCCCTGCTGCAAGAGTGGTAGCGTGCTCTTCTGCTATTCCAACATCAAAAAATCTATTACTATATTTTTGAGCGAACTCCTTTAAGCCTGTACCATCTGGCATGGCTGCAGTAATTGCAACTATGTTACTATTTTTTTCAGCTAGTTCTAACATAGTATCTCCAAATACTTTAGAATAAGTTTTTTGCGCAGGTATATAACTTTCACCACTTTCCAAATCAAATGGTGAAACTCCATGAAATTTATTTGGATTTTTTTCTGCAAATTCATACCCTTTTCCTTTATGGGTTACTGTATGAATTATTACAGGTCCATTAATTTCTTGAGCTTTACTAAACACTTCATTCATTAGCTCAATATCATGACCATCAATAGGCCCAATATATTTAATACCCATATTTTCAAATAGCATAGATGGTACTAATAAATGTTTTAGACTATCTTTTACTCTATGTAAACATTGAACTACTGTTTTACCAGCATTACTATTACTTAAAGTAGAATTTATATCTTCCTTTAATTTATTATAACTATGATCTAATCTTAATTTATTTAAATGATTTGATAATCCACCTACATTTTTTGAAATTGACATCTGATTATCATTTAAAATTATAATCATATTAGTTTTGTTAAATCCAACATCATTTAGTGCTTCTAATGCCATTCCTCCAGTTAATGCTCCATCTCCTATTACTGCAATAACATTATAATCTTCTTGTTTAATATCTCTGGCTCTAGCTATACCTAAAGCTGCTGATATTGATGTACTACTATGACCTACACCAAAAGCATCATATTTACTTTCACTTATTTTAGGAAATCCACATAAACCATTATATTTTCTCAATGTATCAAACTTATCCTTACGTCCAGTTAATATTTTATGAACATAAGTTTGATGTCCAACATCCCATACTATTTTATCTTTTTCAAAGTTAAATGTTTTATATAAACTAAGTGTTAGCTCAACTACACCTAAATTTGAGGATAAATGACCTCCAGTTTTTGATACTTGTTCTATTAAAAATTCTCTTATTTCATCACTAAGCTTATAAAGTTCCTTATTAGTCAAAGTTTTCACATCTCGTGGATAGTTTATATCCTCTAATAATTTTGACATATTTATCATTCCTTCGTTTAGTTTTCTCTGTCTAAAAGTTCCTTAGTTAAAACCTTTAAATCCTTAGTATCTACAGATAAACTATCTAATATCTCAATGCTATCTTTTGTTAGCCTTTCACATTCTTTTATGCAATATTCTAAACCATGCATTGTAATAAAGTTAGTTTTATTGCTTTCTTCATCACTTAACACATTTTTTCCTAATTTCTCTGTACTACCTATAACGTCTAAAATATCATCTTTTATTTGAAAAGCTAACCCTAAATTTTCACCAAACTTTTCTAGCTTTTTAATATCATCTTCTGGTGCTTCCCCAAGTATAGCGCCTGACACTATTGAAACTTTAATAAGTGCTCCCGTCTTTTTCATGTGCATATATTTAAGTTCATCTTCACTTATTTTTTTACCTTCATTTATGATATCTACTACTTGACCACCTATCATACCATCAGGTCCTGCTGCTGATGCAATCTTTTCAGCTGCTACTAATGATTTTTCCCCATTTTTCAATGAAAATTTCATCATTAAATTCATAGCTTCATTTAAAAGTGTATCTCCTGCAAGTACTGCTATATTTTCACCATACACCTTATGATTAGTAGGTTTACCTCTTCTTAAATCGTCATTATCCATACAAGGTAAATCATCATGTATTAAAGAATAAGTATGAATCATTTCAATGGCTGAAGAAAATTCCAATATATCTCTCCAATTTTCCTTATACATACTATATGTTAAAAGCATTAATATAGGTCTTATTCTCTTTCCTCCTATATTAAGACTATAACTTGCTGAATCATAAATAACTTTATTATAAGTTCCTTTATCACTAAAGTAATTTAGCAAAAATTCATTTATTTCTTTCTTCATTTCATTAAACTTCATTTTCTTTCACCACTTCAGCCTTATCTTTAATTGTTAAGAACTTTCCCTCTAAGGTATCTAATGTCTTATATAACTTATTAACGATTTTACTTCCCTTTTCATATTCTTTCATAGCATCTTCCAAACTTAACTCATCGTTTTCCAATGTAGATAAAATAACTTCTAAATTATTTAACATATCATTATAGCTTTCCTTCTTTGCCATGATAAAATCCCCCTTTTTCCATGGGAGTAAAACTTCCTTTTACATACCCATCTTCCATAGAAATTTTTATTTCAGTAGTTTCTTCAAAAAACTCTTTGCTTTTAACTACTTTACCAGTTTCATCTTCTATTATAGCATAACCTTTTGCTAAAATATTCAAAGGATTATGTGCATTTAATATATTATTTAATGAAAATATTTTTTCTTTATTACTCTTTATTTTAAATTCTATTATCTTTTCTATTTTTTCCTTTAGATTATCAATTTCTAAATATGCATTTGCAATTCTATTACTTGGTGAGTTTAGACTTAATATTTTTTCTAAATTTTTAACTTTTTGCTTTTCTTCTCTAAGTCTATCACTTATTATAAAGTCTAGTCTTCCTTCATAATCGCTAATTTGCTTATATTGATCCTCTTCTAAAGGAACAACCACTTCAGCTGCTTGCGAAGGTGTTGCTGCTCTAAAATCTGATACAAAATCAGATATAGTAAAGTCTACTTCATGACCTACGGCTGATACAATAGGTATTACTGATTTAAAAATTGCATATGCTAGTGGTTCTTCGTTGAAATTCCATAGTTCTTCCATGGAACCTCCACCTCTACCTATTATAATAACATCTACACTTTTATTTTTATTAAAATACTCTATACCTTCAACTACTGTCTTATATGCTCCTTCACCCTGTACTAAAGCTGGATAAAGAATAATATCAACTTTAGTATTTCTTCTTCTCACAACATTAATTATATCCTGTATTGCTGCTCCTGTCTCTGAAGTTACTACTCCTACTCTGTAAGGATTTTTAGGAAGGGGTTTTTTTAATTCTTCTTCAAAATACCCCTCCCTACTTAACTTTTCCTTTAATTTTTCAAATCTTATGTGAAGTTCTCCTAAACCTTCTTGTTCTATCCTATCACAATATATCTGAAATGTTCCATTTGCTGAATATACAGATGCTCTTCCCGATACTATTACAGACATTCCTTCTTGTAATACAATGTCTAAATCAAAGCTTTTACTTTTAAACATAATACAATTAATCTTACTATTTTCATCTTTTAATGAAAAATAGATATGACCACTGGAATGATATTTTAAATTTGAAATTTCTCCTCTTACAGAAAGGTTATTTAATATAAAATCATTATCTAATATTTTTTTTATATAATTATTAACTTCCGATACTGTTAAAGTTTTAATTTTCATATTTTTCTAAAGCCTCACATACATTCTTCATTAAAAGAGTTGTTGTAAGAGCTCCAACACCACCTGGCACAGGAGTAACAAAAGATGCTTTGTTTATAATTTTTTCAAAGTCAACATCTCCTGTAATTTTTCCTTCTACAGAATTAGTTCCTACATCAATAACTATTGCATCTTCTTTTACATAGCTATCATCTATAAACTTAGCTTTTCCTATAGCAACAATTAAAATATCTGCTCTCCTACATACTTCTTTTAAGTTTTTAGTTCTTGAATGACAAATTGTAACTGTACAATTTTCTTTAAGCATTAATGCTGCCGCTGGTTTACCTACTATATTACTTCTTCCAACTACAACTACTTCCATTCCTTCTAAATTTATATTTAAGCTTTTTAATATTGTTAATACAGATTTAGGTGTACATGGCATGAAAGCTTCTTCTCCCATATATAGCTTTCCTTGATTAACAAATGTTAAACAATCTACGTCTTTTTCTGGAGATATTGATGATATTATTTTCTTTTCATCCATATTTTTAGGTAATGGTAATTGAAGTATTATACCATTTACACTATTATCATTATTTAGTTCTTCTATTTTTTTAATTAATTCATCTTCTGTTACATCATCACTTAAATGAATTTTTTCAAATTCTAATCCTAGTGAAATGGCTACTTTTTCTTGATTATTTAAATAAAATAATGATCCACCATCATTACCAACTAATATAGATGCAACTTTAGGTATATTCATTCCTTTTAACTTTCTAGTTTCTATAAAGTTTTTTATATTATCTTTAACTCCTAAAGCTATAGCTTTACCATCTATTCTATCACCCATTTTTTTGCCCCCTCTAACTCTATCCAAAATACTCTTTATTTATATTATAAACTTTTTAAAACCTTATCTAATACTCCGTTAACAAATGAACAGCTCTTTTCATCTGAATATTTTTTAGTTAATTCAACTGCTTCATTTATTGCTACACTTCCTGGAACATCCTCAACAAATATCATTTCTCCTACTGCTAATCTTAATATTGTAAGATTTACTTTAGAGATTCTATCTAACTTCCAGTTAACTAAAGATTCTACAATCTTTTTATCAATAACTTCTACATTATCAGTAACTGTTTTTACAACATTTTTTATATATTCTACGTCTATAGTATTTAAATCCATCTCATAATCTTCTATGAAGTTTTCTATTGTTTCCTCATAACTATTTTTGCTAAGTTCCATGCTAAAAAGCAACTCCATGGCTTTTTCTCTTGATTTCTGTCTTTTCATAACTTCCTCCTAAGTATATATAATATACATTAATCTCTTTATTTGTATTATAAACTTATATTACATTAATTAAACATATGTATATTACAATATTATCTTATTTCTGTCCATAAAAATAATCTTTTACGAATCAACTTCTACTATTATAAATAATTTTTTTTAAATTTACTATCTAAATTTTTATGTAAACCTTATATTTTTTTTTATTACAATGAGAAACCCTCTGTTTGACAGAGGGTTTTTTACTATACTTCTAGCGCTTCCTGTTGTTCTTGTTTTGGAACATATATGTTTTGAACATTGACATTAACTTTGTCAACCTTTAAGCCAGTCATAGCCTCAACAGTCTTTTTAACATTTTCTTGAACTGCACTTACTACATCCGGAATCTTCATACCATACTCTACAGCTACATTTAATTCAATTATAGCTTTATCCTCTTCTAATGTAACCTTTACGCTCTTCCCACTAGAAGCCTTTTTACCTTTTAATATTTGTGATATGTTACTTGAAACTCCATGTGGAACTTCAACTATTCCTTGAATTTCATCTGCTGCTATTTCTGCTATAACACTTACTACTTCATCAGAAATTTTAACAATTCCTATAGTAGATTCATTGTTTACATTTTCCATGCCTTAACCTCCTTAAGGTTTATTATATAAACCTACTTTTCCTTATGTTCATTATAGCAAAAGAGCCTTTATATTACAATGAATTATTTCATTGATGTTATATCTACATCAGTTAAAGTAGTAATATCTTCAACAACCTTCTTTATTACAGCTGCATTTTCCTCTGATAAAACATCATCTACTTTTACATAAACTTTTACAGTTTTGTTATCACTGATCATGCAAAGAGCATCTTCATAGCCTTTATTTCTAATTTCTGATTCTACTCTACTTTCTTGGTCTTTCATTTTAGCTTTTTCAACTAATGCATTATTTGCTATATCCTTTGATTCTTGTGATGCATTTGCATCTTCTGTAATAGCTTTCATATCATCTACATACTTTTCATCTTGCTGCTCTTTAGTTAACCTCATACTATAGAAATACTCTGTTGTACTTAAAGTTTCTTCTGTCGCTGCATCAGTTTTAGTATTATCAGTATTTTGCTTTAATACTGCTTCTAAGCTTGTTGGATCGTTATATCCATTTTCATTTAGCTTCATAGATAACACTCCAACACATACTATTAAAGCCATTAGTGTAAAAATAATCCCAAATTGTTTTTTTGTCATTTTTAATTCCTCCCATTCTTTTTATATAACATATATATGCTAGCTTCCCATCGGATATACATTAACCTTATCCAAACTTAAATTATATAAACTTGAAACAGCCTTTTGTATATCATATGTTATCTTACTGCTCTTAGCACCCTCTGCAACAATTAACACTCCTGTAATTTGTGGTTTATATGTCTTAGTTATAAAAGGCTCACTTGTACTTGAATCACTTTGCATTACTACTGTTGTTCCCTCTGTTTCTTGCTTTGTTACTCTTGTTCCTCCGTTAGTGTCTTCCTCTTGTGTCTCTGATGTTTGAGTACTTGAATTTGTTGCTGGTACTTTTACTTCGCTACTATCAAAATAAATATTAACAACAACTTCTCCTACTCCATCAATTTTAGAAAGTATCTCCTCTAACTTTTCTTTTTGTTCCTCTTCGTAATCTAATAGTTCCTTAGATGTTGTAACACCTTCCTCACCCGAAACTTCTTGAGCTCCACTAGGTGTATTATTGCTATTTCCTTTAGTTAGATCAGCATCATCTCCCATAAAATTACTAACTGCAAGCCATAAAAATATAATTACAAGTAATACTATTAAGCAATTAACAAATTTTTTATTTTGCATAAGTTTATTCATCTCTTCATTTAATTTATCTTTATCCATACCTCTCTTCCCCTCCTATTCTTCATTATTTTCCCATACTATATAACTTTATTTTTTCTGTTGGTATTTTAAAAACTTCTGATAAGTAATTCTTAATTTCTTCTTCATCTTCCACTGTTTCTTCATTTGATACTGCTTCTTCACTTTCTTCATCTATATTAATTTTAATACTATCAACTAATTTTATTCCTCCCTCTTTTACTCCTACCTCTAAACTCTCTATACTATAAGTCATATTTTCTAAATCTATTTCACATTTAACATTTGATTTAAAATCTTTATCTGAAAATTCTTCTTTAAGTAAACTATCACAATTACTGTTTAAGTTATTTTTAAATGATTCTATTTGACTTTCACTTATACTCTCTTTATTATCGCTAGTTGTACCTTCGTAAAACATACTCTCATAACTTTTTATAGTATTTACCAACTCTTGCTCTCCACTAGTAAAGAACTTTACTATTGGATTTATCATTACTGAAATAAGTATTAATCCTAAGACAAATTTTATATATTTCTTCATAGAGTTATCTGGAGAAATTATCTCTACTGCAGTCATAAATATCATTGTAGCCACTAAGGTTATAACAAAATTACTTATATACTCCATATTTCTTAACCTCCTATAACAAATTTTCCTGCTGATATCATAATTGCTATAAGAATAAAGAACATTATACTTACACTTAAAACGCATGACATTATTAATACTAAAGATTCACCTGCAGCAGATATAGAACTTGTTATTCTCTTATCAGTTACTGGTTCTAGCAATGCTGCTGAAAGCTTAAAAATAAGTGATGATAATACTATCTTAATGATAGGATATAAAATTATTAAAATTATAACTATTAACCCAATTGATCCAATTGCATTTTTTATAATTAACGAATATCCTGCTACAGATGATATAGCATCTGAAAAAGACTTTCCTACTATTGGTATAAAATTATCAACAGCGAATTTAGTAGTTTTCAATGTAACAGCATCTATGGTAGAAGAGGTTATACCTCTAATAGTTAAAATACCTATGAAGATAGTTAGAATAATTCCTTGTAACCACACAGTAGATTTTTTTACCATACTACATAAATTAGATAACTTTGATTCTGTTGAGATATTATTTGTAAACTGTAATACAAAAGTTATTAAAATTAATGGTATTATTACATTCATATATATTTTAGGAATTAATATTGTAGCTCCAAGAATTATTGGATCCATAGTAGCTGCCTGAGTCAACCCTCCCGCTGCAGCCAACATAAGTACTAAAACTGGTAGAACTTTATCCATAAAATCTGTAATTTGAACAATTACATCCTTTGCTAATGATATGGATATAATGAATGTTTTTGATAATAATATTATTAAAATAGCATAACAAGCATAAAAAGCTACCTGGGATACTCCTTCGCTTGAAAAAGATGATTGTATATTCTTAAATAATGAACATATTATCCCTATTGCAACAATTGAAAATGCCAAGGATAATATAGTTTTTACTTCTCTAAAAAACAGACTTATAATAGCATTTAAAATTGTTGAAAAAGATAGATTGCCTTCACCAGTTTCTATATAATTTTGTACGTAGCTTATTGGATCTAACTCATTAATAAGCTCTACATCGCTTTTCATTGTATTTATATAATCATATAGACTATTAAGCTTTGATTCTACTTCTTCATCATTAGTTATATTAGTAAGTTCCTCAGCATAAACAATTTTATTAGGGAATATTGAAATCCCCCTAAATCCTAGAACACTTATAATTGTCAAAGACCAAATTATCTTTAAAATATAGTTTCTCATTTTCTCACCTACAATATCTGAAGAATTGAATTCAATACAGCCATTAAAATTGGAACTGCTAATCCTAGTATCATAATTTTTCCAGCAAATTCAACCTTGCTTCCTATACTCCCTGCTCCTGAATCTTTGCATATTTCACTGCAAAAAGATGTTATATAGGCAATTGCAAGAATTTTTAATACAATTCCAATATAAACTGTATCTATATTAGCTTTATTAGCAATATCTTTAATAAACTCTATTACCTCAGCTAATTGACCTATCATATAAAGGAATATTCCTATTCCAGCAGCAAGTATTACAAGAAACCCCATTTCAGATTTATTATCTTTTAATAAAAGGAATACGAATAAAGCAGTGAATGCAAAAAATGCAACTTGAATTATCTCCATAAAACTCACCTAAAAAGTAAACATAGTTTTTACAGTATCAAAAAGATTTGATATCATTCCAATAATAGTAACTAAAATAATAACCATTCCTGCTAAATTGGCTAATACTGCAAATTCCTTTTTTCCATTTCCCTCTAATACTTTTTCAATAACCATAAGTAAAACTCCCATTGCTCCAATCTTAAACAGTAAACTTACATCAAACATAATAAATTATACTCCCCCTTAGATAAAAAATATTGCTAGCATCGCACCAATAGACAATCCCAACGTTCTATATAATTTAATATTTTCTTTTTCAAATTTTTTTGCCTCTTTATAATTTATATCTATATTATCTAACGCAACCTTAAAAATCTTATCTTGCCCTGTTACTCCTGATGAACCTAGTGTTTTAAAAAAATCGCTTATAATCTTATAATCATCATCCCATAAATTCATCTTTTCTTTTAATTTTGCATAAGCATTTTCAAAACTTTCATATATAGTACCTGCATAACCATTCTCTAGTGCAAATGACATATCACTAAATATTTCTGAAACAGGATCAGAAACTTTTTTACTAATTTCCAATAACCCATCAGGCAATGGAGTATTAGCATATATAATCTCATTACTCAATAATAAAAGCCCTTTTTGAAATTCTTTTAATTGAATACTTCTTCTTTTATAATTTTCTCCTAAAAAGAAACCTATAAATGTACAAATTATAAACATGGAAAAAATCATTAAACTTCTAAACATTGCAATCCCTTCTCTCTACTTACCTTATAAACCTTTTCTATAGTTCCAGCCCCCCTTCGATTGCTTAATAATATAATTCTTTCTAGCACGCAATTATCTATTAATTCTTTAAAAACCTTTCTATTATAAACATCATTTATATCATAACCATGCACAGTAACTATAACGTTGACACCAGAATTAAAAGCCATATTTAACGCTTCTAAATCACCTTCTGTTCCTATCTCATCACATATTAATACTTCTGGTGAAAGACTTCTTATTGCCATAATCATACCTGATTTTTTTAAACAATTATCTAAAATATCAGTTCTGATTCCTACATTCATTTGTGGTATGCCATTATAACAAGCTGCAATTTCACTCCTTTCATCTACTATTGTTACTTTTTTTCCTTTTAGATTTATCTGATACATTCCATTAGATAAATTTTTAGCTATATCTCTTAATATAGTAGTTTTACCACACTTAGGAGGAGATACTATTAATGTATTATATACTCTATTGTTTTCTGTAATTAACCTCATAACTTTATTAGATGACCCTATAATCTCTTTACATATCCTTATATTCAATGATGAAATATTCTTTATTGTTCTAACCTCACCCTTTGATATTACGCACTCTCCAGCAAGTCCAACTCTATGCCCGCCCTTTAATGTAATATATCCTTGCTTAATTTCCTCTTCAAAGGCATATAGTGAATAATTAGAAATTTTAGCTATCATATACCTTAAGTCTTCTTTTGTAGGAATATAATCTAGGACTTTTTCTTCAAAGGATAGATTCAGTATTATAGGTTTTCCTATTTTAATCCTTATTTCTTGTATTCCATCACTCAGTAAAAATTCTTTAATACTATTCCCTATACTTTCTGGAAGTATTTTATAAACTTCATCATATTTCATACCATCACTTCCTTAATTACCTTTCTCTTTAATTTTTATTTCACATAATAACGAATTATTCATACTATAAAAAAAATATGTAAAATATTTCTTTAAAAATATATGTAAAATAAATATCTATAATAATATATTTATTTGATTATATATAAATTCCATAAATTTAATCAAAAAAATAGGCTATTGCAAATTAATTGCAATAGCCTATTTTTTAAAATCAAGTAAATCTTAATAAATATATACTATGTATTACTCTCTAGCTATTCCACCACAAAACGGACAAGGAATAGCATTATTATTATTTAATGCTTGTTGTTCTACAAATAAAGGTTTACTACACTTTTCACAATTGATTTCAACATATTCATCTTCTAATCCGTTTAAATCATCAAATGTTACTTCTTCAAATAGTTCATCTTGTATATCTGTTAAATCATTATCTATATACTCTATATTTTCTTCTAAATATTCTTGTCTTGAATTTAAATCCTCAACCTTTGAAGATAAGTCTAGTAATATATCACTTAAAGAATTAAATATATCTGCATATTTTTCATCTTTTATATCATTTATCTTATTTTTCACTTGATCTATTTTAGTATATACATCTCTCATACTTTCACTTCCTTTGAAGAAATTATTATATATATGATTATACCCTTATTTTCTAATCTTTAAAAGAAAAACTAAGAACACATTTATATAAGCTGGAATAACTAAATCAAAGATTTAGATTCAATATCTGAAACACCTACTCACATCCATTCGTAGGTATAAGCTCGAATAACTAAATCAAAGATTTAGATTCTCGCTTAAAAAAAACAAATGCTAAGTTAAAAACCTAGCATTTACTTTAAGATTAAACTCTTTCCATGTATTCCCCAGTTCTAGTGTCAACTCTTATAGTATCACCTTCGTTAACAAACATAGGTACGTTAACAACTGCTCCTGTTTCTAATGTAGCTGGTTTCATAGCGTTTGTAGCTGTGTTACCTTTTACTCCTGGGTCAGCTTGAGTTATTAATAATTCAACGAAGTTTGGTGCTTCAACTGAGAATGCATCACCTTTGTAGAATTTAATTACTGCAAACATATTTTCTTTGATGAACTTTATAGCATCTTCAACTTTTTCATAGTTTAGTGGAATTTGCTCATAAGTTTCTTGATCCATGAAGTAGTATAATTCTCCATCAGAATATAAATATTGCATTTCTTTTCTTTC